>NZ_SMLD01000352.1:0-2667 GCF_004352805.1 Nonomuraea mesophila | reverse complement strand
GGGCGCTCGGGCCGGCGAGGCATGCCGTCAGGTGTTCCTGCGGGGTGGGCCCGTGCGATCCCAGCGTCGGGGTGTGTCAGTCGCTCGGCTCGTCCGCGCCGAGACGCTCGCGTAGCGCCTGCTCGCGCTCCCGGACCTGGGGCGGCATCGTGTCGTCCGGTACGTCCGAGGGGTCGAACACCTGCCACACGTCCAGCCCGATCCCTTCGTGCCCTGGAGGAACCGGTACGCGCAGCGCCCACTGGACGGCCTCCTGCCTGGACTTGACCTGGATCAGCCAGAAGCCGGCGATGAGCTCCTTGGCCTCGGCGAACGGCCCGTCGATCACCGTCGCCCTGCCATCGCTGTAGGAGATCTGAGCCCCGTACGAGCTCGGGTAGAGCCCTTCGGCCGCGAGCAGAACCCCCGCCTTGACCAGCGACTCGTTGAAGGCGTGCATATTGTCGACGAGCTCCTGGCTGGGCAGCGCCCCGGCCTCGACCTCCGCGTTGCTCTTGCCCACGATCATGAATTTCACCGGTGTGGTCCTTCCGTCCCGTGCCGCTTGTCATACAACGCGTCGTACGGCGCCGGCGCGGATCGACACGCATGTGGACACTATTGCGCGAAGACCCGCCCGTGGGCTCGGCAGCCTGCCCCTCGGCGACGCCCGAACGCGGCCGTAACCGGACGGAGCGGGCCGCGAAGGCGACGACGGCGAGCAGGACCGTGGCGGCGGCGAGCGCGGGCGCCGGACCGGTGATGACGTGCAGCGAGGCGCCCCCCAACGCCCCGGCGAACATGGCGGCGATGCCGGCGCACCGGCGCACAGCGTCTCGTCCCACGCCTTCGGCGAAGAGCGCGGTGAGGGTGGTCGTCAGGACGTTCGTGTTCATGTCGGGTACGGACAGCCGGCGTACGGACGCGCTCTGCATACCCATACCGCAGGCGAGCAGTGCGATGAGGGTGGCCTGCCCCGGCGGCTCCCGATGCCCGGCGAGCTCGGCCGTCACCAAGGCGGCCGCCACGAGCAGCGCGTGCACGGCGGTGAGCAGGACGAACGCCCGGCGCGGCTCGGCCACCCGCCGGGTCGCCCGGCCCGTGGCCCAGGCGCCCGCTGTGAAGGACACGAGGGCCACCGGCGATCCCCACAACGACAGCCGCTCCTCCCCGGCCAGCGCGAAGCCGAGGAAGACGATGTTGCCGGTCATGTTGGCGCTGAAGACGCCGCCCAGGGCGAGAAAGCTGACGGCGTCGACGATGCCGGTCACAACGGTCAGTACGACCAGCAGGGCGGGTACGGTGTCGTGCCGGTTGGCGCCAGGCGGGAACAGCTTGTCGGCGAACCACCGCAGCCCTCTCCTCACCCGCCCTCCCCGGCCGGCCGGTCAGGCGTCCCTCCCACACTCGTCCCCGAGGTGGGATATTTCGCCTTCCTCGCAGTCGGATACTCTCCGTAACGGCATGCCCCCGCAAACCCGACACGCTCAAACTCCTGCGCGGGCGCGCGGGAAGGCTTCCCCCGCGCAGGACGACCCCGGTGACAACCTCGATGACGACCTCGGCGGCGGTTTCGACGTCCCGCTCCGACGTCCCGCCCCGGCGGGTCGCCGCTCGGCCGCGGAGCACCGCCGGGTCGGCCCGTATCGCGCTTCTCGATGTGATCGCATGGGTTTGACCGGCGCGGGGTTGCCGCGTTACCGTCGGCGGCATGTCAGATCAATGTGAGCACATTGGATTACCGTGGGCCTGATCCGGCTGGTGCCGCTGGCAGGATCCCGCCGCCTCCTCTCCCTGGGGGCCTTCAGTGTGGGCGCGGCGGTGCTCGGGCCGCTCAGCACGATCCCGCTCGGCCGGCTGATCGACCACGGTGGCGTCATCGAGGTGGCCGCACTGCTGCTCGCCCTGCTGGGGCAGGAGTTCTGCGCGGCGCTGCGGGAACCGGCCGGGGCCGCCGCCGCCCGGCGCGTCGATGGTGTGCTGCGCGCGAGAGTGCGTGCCGCCGCGACGGCCATGCCGCTGGCGCGGCTGGAGAACCCTCAGGTGCAGGCCGACGTACGGCTGGCGCTGACCGGGCACCGCGGCAGGACGGCGGGCATGGCGGCGGTGGCACTGGCCGGAGAGGCGAGCCGGGCGGCGGCGGCGCTGTTCGGCGCCGCGGTGCTGGCCGCGCACGTGTGGTGGGTGGCCGCGGTCGCGCTGGCCCTGTCGGTCGCGCAGAACCGCCGCATCGCCGCGCTGCTCGTCGGCCCTGGTGGCGCGGAGTCCCTGGCCGACAGCCCCGAGCAGGTCCTGCGCCTGCGCCGGGCCGGCTACCTGGCCGAGCTCACCGGCGGCCCCGTCGCGGCGAAGGAGGTCCGCGTCTTCGGCGTGGACGGATTCCTCATCGGCCGGTACGCCGCCGTCATGCGCGCGTTCCTGACCCCGCAGGCACGTGGACGCCGGGCCGTCGTGCACGGGTACGGCGTCGTGCTGGCGCTGCAACTGTTCGGTGCCGCCGGTACGTTCGGGGCGCTGGCCTGGCTGGCCGCAGCCGGCACGCTGACGGCCGCCGCCCTGGCCCAGAGCGTGCTGGCCGCCTTGCTGGTCTTCGCCTACGGTGCGGGCGGCCACCACATGTTCGAGATCGCCCACGGGAGCAAGCCGTACCAGGCGGTCATGCGCCTTCTGGACCAGCCCCCCACGGCC
>NZ_SMLD01000351.1:0-2695 GCF_004352805.1 Nonomuraea mesophila | reverse complement strand
TTGTGATGGGCGTGGTTGTGGTGATCAACCCATCTACCAGGAGCTCTGCTGCGTCATGGGGCTAACCTCGGACTTGCGATCATGCTGTGACCAGGGCACTCGATGCGGAGCCTGAAATAGGTTCAGTGAATGACTTTGCGGGAGAAGATGTCGATGATGACGTACAACAGATAGTAGACGCCTCGCACCGGGCCTTTCAGTTTGGTGATGTCCCACGACCACACGAGGTCGGGGCGGTCGGCCTCCAGTTCGGGTTTGCTGGTCGGCGGGCGTACGGCCTGGGCGCGCCGCTCGCCACTTTGCCCGCGTTCGCGCAGCAGGCGGTACATGGTGGCCTGCGAGCACAGGTAGACACCCTCGTCCAGCAGGATCGCCCACACCTGGCCGGGCGACTTGTCGGCGAAGCGGGCAGAGTCGAGCACTGCCAGCACCTGCTCGCGTTCGTCGTCGGACAGTTCGGCCGGGTGGTGGAACGGCCGGCGCGGTCCTTGCACGGGCGGGCGCGGATTTCGCCGGCGGTGCACCGTGGCCCGGGATCTCCCGAACACCGCGCATGCCTTCACCGTGCCGACCGACGCCTCCAGGTCCGGGAAATACTCGTCCAGGGCCCGATTCAGTTCGTGTCGGAGTCCGCGCTGCTTGAGATGTCCTGAAGCAGCGCGAATGCTTTTCCCGCAATATCCAGCGCGGTTTTGGTCTTACCCAGCTCGCCGGCTAGTTTCTCGTTGCGGGACTCGAGTTTTGCGGTATCGGATTTGAGTTTCTTGTTCTCGGCCCGCAGCCGGGCCAGTTCCTCCGACTCGGCGCTCTTGTGCGGCCGGCCGGTCGAGGCCGGGAGTGTTCCGCTCTCAGCCTGCTTTCTCCAGTGCACGATATGGGAGTGATACAGCCGTTCCTTGCGGAGCAGTGCGCCCCGCTCAGGGCTGCCTTCGGGCAGCGCGTCGAAAGCGGCCAGGATCCGCGCCTTGTAGGCCTTGGTGAACGTCCGCCGCTTGGGCCGGGCCGGCTGCTCATCGGTCACCCGACCATCCTGCCCCGTCAAGGCGCTCTGATCGGCGAGGGTCATCGTCACTGTCTCGATCGTCCTATCTCGCCCTGCTTCACATCAAAAGGACTCATTTGCCCCATGTATCACAGCAGTCTGACAGAGAGGGGAGCGACCTCATCACCTGGCTGGACTCGCGACGGGAGGCGGCATGAACACCACGTACGACGTCAAGCTCGGCGCGGTCCAGCACCGTACGGACCGCGAGACACCCACGTTCATCGCCCGCTGGCGCGTCGCGGGCAAGCCCAGGTCCAGAAGCTTCCGCACGAAGGGCCTGGCCAACGCCTTCCTGTCCGACCTGCGGCAGGCGGCGAAGGCGGGGGAGGAGTTCGACGTGGCCACCGGCCTGCCGGTGTCGACGCTCGCGCGTGTGTCCTCCGGGCCGACGTTCTTCGAGTTCGCTCAGGCGTACGTCCTGCGCCGCTGGAACACCTCGGCGGCCCGCACCCGGGAGACGGACGCCTACGCCCTCCTGTCGCTGGTCCCGGCTCTGGTGACCGACGCGCCGCGCCGTCCTGCTGCCGAAGAACTGAGGGAAGTCCTGCGCATCTACGCACTCATCCCGGAGAAGAGGCGGCCCAGCCTGACCGTGGCCCAAACCGCGGCTCTCGGCTGGTTGGAGCGGGTATCCGTTCCGCTGTCCGCGCTGAAGGAGCCGCATGTTCTGCGTACGGCGCTCGACGCTATCTCGATCACCTTCGCCGGCGCCCCGGCGGGGGCGAACACGGTACGGCGCAAGCGTGCCGTTCTCCATCACCTCCTGGAGCACGCGGTGGAGCAGAAGGCGTTCGCCAGCAACCCGCTGGACGAGATCAAATGGACGGCACCGAGGGCCGTTACGGTCATCGATCCGCGCACGGTGGTCAACCCGGCCCAGGCGCGGCAACTCCTCGACGCCGTGCCCAAAGTGGGTCGCAACCGCGGTCCCCGGCTCAAGGCGCTGTTCGGCTGCATCTACTACGCGGCGCTGCGGCCGGAGGAGGCGGCGGACCTGCGGCTGACTAACTGCACGCTGCCTGAGACGGGCTGGGGCCTGATCGTCCTGGAGCGGGCGAGACCTCAGGCAACGAAGCGCTGGACCAACTCCGGGCAGACTCACGAGTCGCACAGCCTGAAGCACCGCGCGGACAAGGAGACACGAGAGATCCCGATCCCACCCGTCCTGGTCGCCATGCTCCGCGAGCACATCGCCGAGTTCGGCACGGCCAAGGACGGCAGGATCTTCAGCACGAGAACCGGCGGCACCTACTCCAGCTCGGCGCACTCCAACGTCTGGCAGCAAGCTCGAAAACTCGCCCTCACCCCGGCTCAGGTCGCCTCGTCGCTGGCCGCCCGGCCGTACGACCTGCGCCACGCGGCTGTGTCGCTCTGGTTGAACGCGGGTGTCCCGGCTCCGGAGGTCGCCAAGCGGGCCGGGCACAGCGTTGACGTCCTGCTGCGCGTCTACGCAAAGTGCATGGACGGCCAGCAAGAGCAGATCAACGGCAAGATCAACGACGCCCTGGACATGTAGCCCACATTGAACCTATTTCAGGCTCACCCGGCTTGGGTGACGCGATGGTTCTGAAGGACGGCGATGGCCTTGCAGAGGTGGCTGGCCTTGGACGGGCTGCAGCGTAGCTTGCGCAAGATTCTCCAGCCTTTGAG
>NZ_SMLD01000350.1:0-2746 GCF_004352805.1 Nonomuraea mesophila | reverse complement strand
GGTTGCATCCGGCGTTGCTGGACGCGTCCCTGCATGCCGCCGCGCTGGGCGACCTGGTTCCGAGGGCGGAGGGCAGGCCGTATCTGCCGTTCGCCTGGAGCGGCGTGGAGTTGCACGCGGCCGGGGCCACGGGTCTGCGGGTCAAGGTCACCCGCGGCTCCTCCGACACCAGCATCGTGTTGAACATCGCCGACGACAGCGGCGCTGCGGTGGCCGAGATCGGCGCACTGACCCTGCGTGCCCTGTCCACCGACCTCACCGCAGGCAACCTGGACACCCTCTACCAGGTGACCTGGACGGAGCCGGCCGAGCTTCCCCCCGCCGGTGACGAGGAGTACCCGGATCTGGCGTCGCTGAGGGACACCGACGCGATGCCCGAGTGGGCGTACGTGGAGTGCCCCGTCGCCGAGCCCGGCGACGACGTCCCCGCCGCAGTGCGGCGGGCCACCGCTGACGTGCTGTCGGCCGTGCAGGGATGGCTGGCCGACGAGCGGTTCGCGTCGTCGCGGCTGGTGGTGGTGACGCGGGGTGCGGTGGCCGTGGACGACGGTGATCGCGTGGACGTGTCGGTGGCGCCGGTGTGGGGTCTGGTACGGGCGGCCGAGGCGGAGAACCCGGGCCGGTTCGTGCTGGTGGACGTGGACGGCAGCGCCGAGTCGTGGGCGACGCTGGCCGGGGTGGCCGCCGCGAGGGAGCCGGAGGCGGCCGTCAGGGGCGGCCGGGTGCTGGTGCCGAGGCTGAGCCGGGTCAAGGGCCTGGAGCGGCAGGAGCCGGTGTTCGGGCCCGAGGGCACGGTGCTGGTCACCGGGGGCACGGGCGGCCTGGGCGCGCTGGTCGCCCGCCACCTGGTCACCGAGCACGACGTCAGGAACCTGCTGCTGGTCAGCCGGCGCGGACCCGAGGCTCCGGGTGCGGCCGAGCTGGTCGCCGAGCTGTCCGAACTGGGCGCCTCGGTGGACGTCGCGGCCTGCGACGTGGCCGACCGTGACGCCCTCGCCACCCTGCTCGAAGGCGTGGACGAGCTGGCAGGCGTGGTGCACGCCGCGGGCGTGGGCGACAACGGGCTGTTGGGGTCGCTGTCGGTGGAGCGCCTCGACGGGGTGCTCGGGCCGAAGGCCGACGCCGCCTGGCACCTGCACGAGCTGACCCGCGACCTCGACCTGTCGGCGTTCGTGCTGTTCTCGTCCGCCGGCGGCTCCGTCCTCGCGGCGGGGCAGGCCTACTACGCGGCGGCGAACGTGTTCCTCGACGGGCTCGCGCAGTTGCGGGCCGCCGAAGGGCTAGCGGCGACGTCGCTGGCGTTCGGGTTGTGGGACACCGACACAGGACTGAGCGCCTGGCTGAGCGAGGCCGACTTCGAACGGATGCGGCGGCAGGGCCTGCCGCCGTTGACGGTGGACGAGGCGCTGGCGTCGTTCGACGCCGGGTCCGGCTCGGGCGCGGCGGCGCTGGTGCCGCTGCGGATCGACGCCGGGGCGTTGCGCGGCAGGGGCGCGGAGCTTCCCGCGCTGCTGCGCGGACTCGTACGCGGGTCGGCACGGCAGCAGCCCCGCGCGGCCGGATCCGGGCTGGCCCGCCGGCTCGCCGGGCTGGAGGAGGCCGAGCGCGGCAGGGTGCTGCTGGAGCTGGTCCGCCAGGAGGTGGCCAGGGTTCTCGGTCACGCCTCCATGGACGCCGTGGAGCCCGACCGCGCCTTCCAGGAGCTCGGCTTCGACTCCCTCACGGCCGTCGAACTCCGCAACCAGCTCAACTCGGGCACCGGCCTGCGCCTTCCCGCCACGCTGGTCTTCGACTACCCCAACGCGCGAGCCGTCGCCGACTACCTGGAGACGGAGCTCACGGGAGCCGGGTCCGAGGCCACGGCCGTCACCGCGGCGAGGACGCCGCTGAACGACGAGCCCATCGCGATCGTCGGCATGGCCTGCCGCTACCCGGGCGGCGTGCTCTCGCCGGAGGATCTGTGGCGGCTGGTGAGCGCCGGTACGGACGCGGTCGGCGAGTTCCCCTCCGACCGCGGGTGGGACCTGGACCGGCTGTACCACCCGGACCCCGACAATTCGGGCACCACGTACACGAAGCACGGCGGTTTTCTGCACGACGCGGGCGAGTTCGACCCGGCGTTCTTCGGGATCTCGCCGCGCGAGGCCCTGGCGATGGACCCGCAGCAGCGGCTGCTGCTGGAGACGTCGTGGGAGGCGATCGAGCGGGCCGGCATGGACCCTGCGGCGCTGCGCGGCAGCAGGACCGGCGTGTTCGCGGGCGTCATGTACCACGACTACGCGGCCCATCTCACGACCGTGCCCACGGAGCTGGAAGGGCTCATCGCCACCGGTAACTCCGGCAGCGTCGTGTCCGGCCGCCTGTCGTACACGTTCGGGCTGGAAGGCCCGGCGGTGACCGTGGACACCGCCTGCTCCTCCTCGCTCGTCGCCCTGCACTGGGCGGCGCAGGCGCTGCGGTCGGGCGAGTGCGACCTGGCGCTGGCCGGCGGCGTCACCGTGATGGCCACGCCCGGCACGTTCGTCGAGTTCTCCCGCCAGCGCGGCCTGTCCCCGGACGGCCGGTGCAAGGCGTTCTCCGCCGACGCGGACGGCACCGGCTGGGGCGAGGGCGTAGGCGTGCTGCTCGTCGAGCGGTTGTCGGATGCGGAGCGTCTTGGGCATCGGGTGTTGGCGGTGGTGCGTGGGAGTGCGGTGAATCAGGACGGTGCGAGTAATGGGTTGACGGCTCCGAATGGTCCGTCGCA
>NZ_SMLD01000034.1:0-67775 GCF_004352805.1 Nonomuraea mesophila | reverse complement strand
GTCAGGTAGACGCGCCAGTGGTGGGGGTGGGCGCGGTCGGGGTAGACGCGGGAGACGGCGTGGACAGTGAAGTAGAGGCGTAGCTGGAACAGGGCGTCAACGATTTCTGCTCGGGTGCCGTCGATGCGGATGCGCATGGCTGTTCTCCTGGTCAGGTGGCGTCGGGCTGGATGCAGCCGCGGTAACTGTTCTCGGCGTCGTGGCGAGCGCGAGCGGTGGCGAGGACGGCGACGGCTCGGTACTCGACCGGGCCGAACAGGCGCGAGGTGGCGTAGTGGCCGTACGGGGAGTCCTCGTAGTCGATCTCGGAGCCGACGAGTGCGGCGATCTGGTCGATTTCGGCGCGTTGGTCGGCGTCGCTGTTCTGGTCGGGGAAGTGGTGGACGGTGACGCTGGAGGAGACGGGCACCTGCGGATGGGCTTCGAGGAAGGCGGCCAGGTCGAGCAGCCCGTTGATGAGGGCGCTGCGGTGGTTGTGGGTCATCGGTCGGGTTCTCCTTTCAGGCGGTTCGCAGGGTGCGCAGGAGGTCGGAAGCGAGTTGGTTGGATACGCCGAGGTGGGCGCGTAGGGCGTCGCGGGTGATGGGCTTGCCGTGTTTGGCGTGGTGGTCGTCGGCGACGCGGCGGGCGTAGTCAACGAGAGCCGGGGCGAGGGTGCCGTCCTGTTCGTCCTCGCTGGCTGGGACGAGTTCCGGGGTGGCGGACGATGCCACGACGGGTGAGGACGAGGCAGCCGGGCCCTCGGACGGTTCGGCAGGGCTGTGGGTGGCGCGGCGTTCCAGCATCGAGACGGCGATGAGGAATGCGGCGGCCGGGGTGGCGGCGGTGATCCAGCCCCACACGGTCGGATCGGCTTGGGCGAGGTTGGCGGCCAGAGACAGGACGATGCCGCCCGCCAGGACGAGGACGGGCCAGGACAGTCGGCCCCGCCTGTTGCCGGTCTTCTTGTCGCGTTGGCGTTCGCGGGCGGCCATGACGCAGGTCAGGTCGATGCAGACGGCGACGGCCCAGGACATCCAGCCGGTCTGGCCGTGCTGGGTGGCGGTGTCGCGGATGTGGGTGAACGATCCGGCACCCGCGATGGCGGCCAGGACGAGGACCGGGCCGGTGTCGAGCAGTCGGCAGGCGAAGCGTCGCATCGTTCCTCCCTTCATGAGTTCAGGCGGTGACGGGCTGAGGTAGGTGGGCGGTGATCTCGTCCCAGGACGGTGTGAGGTGGGCGTGGGTGCGGGCGGCGTGTTCGGCCGTGGCTTCGGTGACGTAGAAGGAGCGGGCCCGATACCACTGGCCGTCCTGTCCGGCGACGATCGCGACACCCGGTGTCTCGGCAGGAATGGCGCGAGCCGAGACCAGGGCGGCCGGGTCGAGGTCGCCGAGGGTCATGGTGGCGGTCTCGGGGTCGTTGACGCGGTGGCAGATCCGGCCGGAGCACTGGGCGCGGAGAGCGGTGACGCCGGGCCCGAGGTCGGAGCCGATCCGCTGGCCGCAGCAGAACAGGTAGATGCCGAACGCCCGCCCGAGCTGCGCGACCCGCAGGAGTGCGGTGGAGGTTTTGGCGATCTCGTCTTTCTCGGACTTGTCGGCCATCAGGTACAGCTCGGCCAGCTCGTCGACCAGGACCACGATCGGGACCGGCCGGACGCCGGGCGGGAGTTGCCAGATGTTGCGGGCGCCAGCCTGGCGGCACAGCCCCATCCGGTCGATCATCAATCCGACCAGGTCACACAGGAGACTGACGGACTCGGCGCGGGAAGTGGCCAGGGCCGACAGGCGGGGTGCGTACGGCGTGAATTCGACGCCGCCTTTGAGGTCGAAGCCGACCAGCGCCACCGGCTGCGGCGCGAGGCCGACAATCAAGGCGTTGGCGAGGTTCGACTTGCCGGACTGGGTTGCCCCGGCGTTGAGCCAGTGCGGCACCGTGCAGAAGTCGATCACCCAGGGTTGTCCGGTCTCCAGCCGTCCCACGGTGACCTTGAGCAGGTCAGACGAGGGCGGGAGGTGGTCGACGGTGACGAGCGGGTCGCGCATGGTGGCCATGAGGACGACGCGGCCGGGCCGGGGTGAGGAGACGCGTACGGCGTGCACGCCCCAGGAGTGGGCGAGGCGTTCGGCGGCGTCGGCGTAGTCGCCGGGGGTCTGGCCTTCGAGGGTGTGCAGGGTGACGCGCCAGCCGTGCCGGGTCGGCAGGGGCAGCCACATGAACGGTTTGGTGTCGACGGCGACCCGTTGGAAGCGGCGACGGACCTTGACCAGGCCGGTGGAGGCGATCGCTCCGGGGACGGTGGTGAACCACCAGCGTTGCCGCTTCTTGGTCAGCCCGCAACCGAGTGCCACCCGCCGCCAGGACGCTCGTACGGACAGGGCGACCAGCGGGAAGCCGACCGCCAGCCAGAATGAGCGGTAGTGGTAGCGGCGCCAGGCCCACAGCCCGGCCGCGACAGCGACCAGGACTGCGGGGACTGCGAGCATTTCGAGCGCGTCACGCATCGGCGGCCTCCCGGACGGGGAGCAGGGCGTTGGCGCGGTAGGCGATGCCCCACCGGCCGGCGATCTCCCAGACGTAGCCGAGCAGGCCGACGACGTTGACCTGGTCGCCGACGGTGATGGGTGGTTCGCCGGTGATGCCGATCTTGACGAGTTCGATGCGGCCGAACTCGTCCTCAACCGAGACGGTGACTTCGTAGACGGTGTTGCCGTTCTTGTCGGTCTTGATCTCGCCGGTGTCGCGGTTGAGCACCCTCGGGCGTGGGGCTTTGACGCAGGTGATGGCGAGCTTGCTGACATCCACGGGGATCGGGACGGAACGCATGGGCGGTGACCTCCTCTTTCATTGTGAGCAACATAGTTAACCTAGTTGGCTCGGTTGTCAATGTTCCCTCGGTTGGCCAGGTCGAACATTCGTGGTGAGATAGAAGGGCGATGGTCAAAAACACCGGACGCCCCGGCTACCTCCAGATCGCCGACGACCTGCGCGCGCAGATCCGCGGCGGCTCCCTCGGGCCCGGAACCCCGCTGCCGTCCACCACCCGGCTCGCCGAGCAGTACGACGCCTCTTTGTCGGTGGTGAAACTCGCCGTCGGCGTCCTACGCACCGAGGGCCTGGTGATCGGCCAGCAAGGCAAAGGCGTGTTCGTCCGCGACACCACCGAGCAACCCCCGCCGGCCAGCGGCGGCGACACCGCGAGCGAGGTAGCCGAGCTGCGCGCCGCCGTACAAGACCTGTCGGCCCGGCTGGCCAAGGTCGAACAGCAGTTGGCTACGTCCACGACACGCCGCCCCGGGCGTAGCAGCCGGTGACCTTGCGGGCCAGCGACGCCGCCGCCCCGTCCGGCGCCTGACGCAGGCTGAGGCGCTTGTCCTCCCGGCGGATGCCGACCAGCACCGCCACGTACCCTGCGAGCAGGGCGACGCCGAGCACCCCGGCGACGATCAGCGGAATCGCGGTCATGACCAGGTCACCCCCGGCTGCGCCAGCCCGCGAGGGGTACGCGGAGGACGCCGGTCCTCCGAGCGTCGCCGGTTACGCCGGTTGCGGGCCCGCTCCTTGCGCGTCCACCGGTTGCGGGCCAGGCACTTGGAGCATCGGACCTGGCCGTGTCCCAGGGCGTTGCCGCACTCGCACGAGGGCGTCTCGCCCGGGATGGTGATCTCGTTGTTCATGGCTGCATCCCCTCCTTCGGTTGGTGCCGTTGTGGCGTTGTGCAACCGAGGATGCGACGCAACGTCAGGACGAGATCACTACACGACGGGACATGTTCAAGACGTCCGGCCTACGATGGCCAGGTCCCCGGACGTCCTTGGGAGCAGGTGGAATGGCGAACGAACGGCTACGCGCAGCCCTGCTGCAAAAAGGCGTGAGCGTCGCGGACCTGGCCGAAGCGATCGAGGTCGACCCCAAAACCGTCGAACGATGGATCACCAAGGGCCGCGAGCCGTACCGTAAACACCGCTTCGCCACCGCTTCCTACCTGGGCGTGGACGAGACCTACCTGTGGCCGCAAGCCCTCTCTCGCGAACAGGTCGTCGCCGCCTCCGAAAGCGAAGTCCTGGCGATCTACCCGCACCGCTGGGCCGTGCCCCGGGACGCGTGGGGACGTCTGTTCACAGCCGCGTCCGACGACATCGGCGTCCTGGTCTACAGCGGCCTTTTCCTCGCCGACGACGCCGCCATGGTCCGCCTGCTCGGAGAGAAAGCGAGGGCGGGGGTGCGGGTGCGGATCCTGCTAGGCGACCCCGACTGCGCCCAAGTCGCCCAGCGCGGAGCAGACGAAGGCGTCGGAGACAGCATGGCCGCACAAATCCGCAGCGCCCTGGTCTTCTACCGGCCATTGCTCGGCCTGGACCACTTCGAGATCCGGCTGCACCAAACGATCCTCTACAACTCGATCTACCAAGCCGACGACGACTACCTGGTCAACATGCACGTGTACGGCACCCGCGCCGGCAACGCCCCCATCCTCCACCTGCGCAGAGTGGCCGGCGGAGAGATGGTCACCACCTACGCCGACAGCTTCGAAAAGATCTGGGCCGGAGCCGTCCCCGTGGAGGCGTGACCGTGGCCAAACGCATCGACTTCTACGACGACCCCGACGCACCCGCCCCGAACAGCCTGGTCCCGTCCGTCAACGTCATCGTCACCAACCCGGCCGGCGACGTGCTGATGATCCGCCGGACCGACAACGACAACTGGGCCGCGCCCGGCGGAGCGATCGACCTGGGAGAGTCCATCCCGGAGGCGGCCGTCCGCGAGACGCTGGAGGAGACCGGGATCACGTGTGCGATCACCGGCCTGGTCGGCACCTACAGCGACCCCCGCCACGTCATCCTCTACACCAGCAACGGCGAGGCCCGCCAAGAGTTCTCTATCGTCCTGACCGCCCGCGCCACCGGCGGCCAGCCGACCCCGAGCGAGGAGTCCCGAGAAGTCCACTGGGTGCCCCGCGCCGAGGTCACGTCGCTGCCGATGGACCGGTCGATGCGGATGCGGATCGAGCACTACCTAGCCGGCGTCGGCCTGCCGCACATCGGATAGCGCGGCCTCCACCGACCGCACCGACGACACGATGCGCGGCGTCGCGTCGGTGATCGACCGGCTCACCACATGCTCAGGCCCGTACCGGGCGTGGATCTCGGCCAGCCGGTCGAGCACATCCAGGTGCCGGCCATCCGGATCGGTGGTCATGTCGCAGTACGTCAGCGCCCGCGCCAGGTCCGGCCGTTCCTGGTCGAACTCCTGGGCCAGCACGTCGAACAGGTCCCGCTGCCGAGCCTCGTTGTCCGCGCACGAGTGGTACGCGACCAGGCGGCACAACCGCTCATCCGCCCCGGCCACGTCACGCAGGTAACGGGCGCCGTCGAGCTGATGCATGCCAGTGTCGACCAGGTCCGGCGCGTACCCGATGTCATGCAACAGACAAGCCGCCAGCAACGTGTCAGCGTCCGCACCGAGAATCGAGGCCAGGGAGTCGGCCTGCTCGGCAACCCCCTGCGTGTGCGCCCACCGCCGGGGCAACGTCGTCGCCAGCAGGTCCTTGGCCAGGCCATATGCCCATTCGCTATGTCCCACGGGGCTCACGATAGGCATCCGGGACATAAGCGGAGCAGAGGGCAAGGCTGGACGTCCTGGGACGTCCTTCTTCACTGGCGTTCCCTACCGGACGAACCGCCCCCGGCCATGCTCCACCACCACAAGCCCTTCGACCTCCAGCACGGCCAGCGCCTGCCGCACAGTAGTCCGCGACACCCCGAACTGCCGCTGCAACTCCGCCTCACTGGGCAGCGCCGCACCGGGCACGAGCTCCCCGCACTCGATCTGCGCACGCAACCGCGCAGCGATCACCTGATACCGGTACGAGGCGGCCGGGCCGTCCCCGAGCACTATCCGCCCTTTGGACGGGACCGTGGTCAGCAAGCCCTCCTCCTCCAGGAGGGCCAGGCCCCGCCGTACCGTGTTCCGCGCCACCCCGAAAACCCGGCACAGCTCCGCCTCCGACGGCAGCACCTCACCCGGCGCGAACTCACCCGCCCGGATCCGCTC
This sequence comes from Nonomuraea mesophila, assembly GCF_004352805.1. NCBI lineage: Bacteria > Bacillati > Actinomycetota > Actinomycetes > Streptosporangiales > Streptosporangiaceae > Nonomuraea > Nonomuraea mesophila. Next base: position 61,738 of record NZ_SMLD01000034.1, on the reverse strand, counting down.
ACGCAGCCGATCAGCGACCCGGGTATAGACCCGCCCACCGGTCAGCCACCGCCCCGTCGCCACCAGGTCAGCCGCGGTAGGCATCAAGCATCTTGTTCAAGTCGACGCTCAGGTCACCCTGCTCGCCCTCACGCCACCCCTTGCGCGCGGCCTGCTCGATCCGATCCACCGCAGGGGCCATCTGCAAGAACGAGACCCGCTCGTCTTGCTGATCGCCCCAGTAGAACCAGCAGAACGGCAGATGCACGAACACCCGCCGCATCCGGCACCGACTGTCGGTCACGTCCAAGGCCGGCCGCCCATCCTGCGTGATCACCAGCACATGCGTGACACCCCGCACGGCCAACTGCTCGCCCAACGCGACCAGCAGCCGCTCCGCGTAGATGCGTTGCTGCTCCCTGATGGACTTGCTCGTCTGCACCCTGTGCCTCCCTGACGTCCTCTTGCGGGTTCCTCGTGTGCGTCGAGGTTCGCCCCGCAGCCGGGGGCGGGAACACCACAACTTAGGGACGTCTAGGGACGTCTGATGCTAACGTCGCAGAGCAGGGTCGTTCTGCGAGAGGAGCAGACCGGTCATGAACAACAACCTCCGCTACGCACTGGCCGCCGCCCGGCTCAACACCACCGACGTCGCCGCCGCCCTCGCCGTCGACCCCAAAACCGTCACCCGATGGCTCAACGGCCGCATCCCCTACCCCCGCCACCGCTGGGCCGTCGCCGACCTCCTCCACGTCGACGAAGCCGACCTCTGGCCGGAAGCGACACCACGCCACCAAGCACTCGCCAACGGCATACACGCGATCTACCCCCACCGCTGGGCCGTCCCGCAGACCGTCTGGCGCAACCACTTCGACACAGCGCGCGAGGAGATCGACATCCTCGCCTACAGCGCCCTGTTCCTGGCCGAAGACGCGGCCATCCTCAACACCCTTACCAAGCGAGCCGAGGCCGGCATCAAGGTCCGCATCCTCCTGGGCGACCCCGAGGGGCCGGAAGTGGCCGTACGGGGGAACGACGAGGGGATCGGTGCCGAGGTGATGACAGCCAGGGTAAAGAACGCCCTGGTGCTGTACCGGCCACTTGCGAACGTCAACGGCGTCGAGGTCCGGCTGCATCGCACAGTCCTCTACAACTCCATCTACCGCGCCGACAACGAACTGCTCGTCAACGCCCACGCCTACGGCACACCAGCAGCCAACGCCCCCGTCATGCACCTCATCCACACTCACGACCAAGGGCCCGCAGCCACCTACATCACCAGCTTTAACCACATCTGGAACAACGCCCAGCCTCACGGCAAATAGCTCGAACCTCAACCGACACAGCTACGCTCCAAGGCTACGGTCCGGCTAGAAAGCAAATTCTCTCCACGTCATCAAGGGCAGCCCGCCTGCGGCGGCCTGCCGCGCTTCGGGCGGTCGCTGGCCGCGCTGCGGCTCTCCGGCCGGTCGCGGCCAGCACCGCCCGCGCGTAGCGAGACTCGTGAACCTTCGCACATAGGGCTTGCAGGCTTTACCATCGATGTAGTCCTACATGAGGTGTCTCGAATAAACTGGATAATGAAATGCTGAAGCAGATTACGCTCCACCACTTTAAGGCGTTTCAAAGAATCACAGTAAACTTCAAGGAGTCCAACTATTTAGTCGGGCCGAACGGCGCAGGAAAGAGTACTATTCTTTCGGCGCTCCGGCTTGCGGAGTCATGTTTGCGGATGGCAAAACGAAGTTCGGCGCGCATTACTGGCAAGCACAACGGCCTGTGGATTAACGTGGCCCATCAAGTTCCATCCAAAGACTTTGAATCACTCAATGAAAGTGTTAGACATGAATTTCATAACGAAGAATCATGCTTTGAACTTACTTGGGCGGCTGGTCACAGGCTGTGCGCAGTGTGGCCGGAAGCCGACGATCCTAACGAGCCGACTGTCCCATTTTTCTATTTGCAGCAGTCAAATGGCGTGATACTCCGTACACCCACTGAGGTCAGGCGACTTTATCCGGCTATCGGAATTGTGCCAACTCTGTCTCCTCTTGAGCATGAAGAGCAAATTCTGAATGACGACTATGTGCGTTCAAACTACTCCTCTCGTCTTAGTAGCCGTCATCTCAGAAATCAGCTTAGAATTCTGGATGAAGAAGGGCGTTGGGAAGAATTCATAGACTTCGCCGGTCCGTGGTTTGGTGGAATCCAACTACGCCGCCCAGTGTGTCACCGCTTCGGTGGCGGCAACGAATCCAGTATAGACGTTTTTTATGTCGAGCCCGGAAGCAGGAATGAGCGGGAAATCGTCTGGGCCGGCGACGGGGTGCAAATATGGGTTCAGCTTGTGCTGCATCTCTTTAGAGCACGCAGCCTGCCTACCCTGATTCTCGACGAACCGGAAGTGTTTCTCCATGCCGACCTCCAGCGTAGGCTCGTCAGGCTACTCAACGCGCTAGACACCCAGGTTGTGCTCGCTACCCATTCGAGCGAAGTGCTTGCTGAAGCCTCCAGGGCTTCGATTATTTGGGTCGATAAGTCGCGACGGCGCGCAATCAGGTCGCCGAAAGACGAGGAGCTGCCGGGCCTTGATGCGGCCCTCGGCAGCGCTTTCAATCTTGGATTGGCTCGTGCACTGAGAGCGCGGGGAGTGCTTTTCGTCGAAGGAAAGGATCTGAAGATTCTCAAGATCCTCGCTGGGCGGGTGGGAGCGACCCGCATGATCGAAGAGGTATCCCTAGCTGTCATTCCGATCAACGGTTACTCAAACTGGAACCATGTGGAGCCCTTCGCTTGGTTTGCTAAGGCATTCTTTCAAGACTCAGTACAATCTATGATTATCTTGGATAGGGACTACCGAACTGACGATCAGGTTGCGGACGTCGAGGCGCGACTGAGGAGTGCAGGGATCAAACCTCATGTTTGGCAGAGGAAAGAACTGGAAAGCTATTTACTGATCCCCAGCGTTATTTCCCGCCTTACGCAGTGCCCGGAGGATCGCATTAAGGCAGCAATAGACGAAGCGATGGAATCGATAAAATACGATGTTCACGCCAGCTTTCTCTATGATGCGCAGAAGGCGGAGCGGTCTAGCGATCGCCATGTTGTCAGTATCGCTCGTAAGTATATGCCGATCTTTGACAGGAATTGGCTCGATAGACCCTTTCGCCTCGCCTCTTGTCCCCCCAAAGAGGTATTGAGGAAGCTAAACACATATCTGCAGGGCAACCACTTTAAAGCGGTATCATTCGAGGCCATTGCCAAGTCGGTACAGGTAGACGAGATCCCCTCTGAAATGAGAAGGGTTTTATTTGAGATAGACGCCCTCGCGGATTAGTACTCCAGCCGCACTTCGAAGCTCGAGCTGGCCGAAGTCTCGAACATGAGATGGGCATCGCCGTTGCGAAGCTCCGACGATGGCCGCATGCTGGCACCGTTCTTCGGGCGGCGCGAGCCGCGGTTACGGGCACGGGCCTGCCTACTACTCCCGGGGCATGTCGAGATCTCGATCTGGTCGGGTGAGACGTGAGATAACGGCCGTCAGCTCTGCTTGGCACGAAGCGGTCGCCGGTCAAGGCCGTGACGATCGCTCACTTCGGCTATCGCCGACCGTGGCTGGGGCGATCGACGCCGTGGCCCTCCTTCGTCGGGTCACGGCACCGGGTGACTCTGGCTGAGGTCACAGCAGTGCTGACAGCAACGTCCCCACACACTGACACATTCGCGCCGCCGTCCACACATACCTGAGCACGGTCGCGATCAGCCGAGCAGGGTGATCGGTCCGCCTGAAAAGCGGAAGGTCGGCAGTTCGAGCTTGCCCCTGACCACCAGCTTTGCACAGCCGAGATGCCCCGGACGGATCACCGTTCGGGGCTTTCTGATGTCCGATCACAGCAACGCTGACAGCAACGTCACCAGTCGTATCGATACTCTTCGGCGAGTTCTTGGCGGAACCTGAAGTGCTCGGTGAGGCCCACGTCCGTACCGGTGAGGTAATTAGCCACGCCGTCCATCGCTTCATGAATCGTGCGCATGTCGAGCCTGTCTACCTTGTCGAAGGTGGGCAAGCCCTTGGTTGTGATCGGGTATCGGGCTTCCTGAGCCGTGGGGTCCAGCGCGTGAAGTTGGAGTATCAACCGTCTGACATGTTGGGTTGACTTGTCGTCATCGAAGGCGCCCACCTCATCAACCATGCACGCAGCTTTCTCCCACAGCTTGGCCAGATTGTGGGTACTGGGGACGTTGATCTCAACTCCGGTCCCGCGCTGTACCAGGTTGATCAGTGACTTGAGGCGGAGCTCAACGTAGTGCCTCCAGCACATAAGGAAGGGAAAGATGAGGGAGTCATGATTCAGGCCGCAGGTTCTGGCCTGATCAACAATCGCCTGTGCAGCGAGTCGGTAACCTTCCACGTATCCGAACCATGGATCCTCCGGCGATCGACGCCATGTCGGGTAGGCGACCATAGAGTCGTCCCCGACTGCCCGCAGGTCGCTCTTCGGGTTCGGCCAAGGTGTGATCCAGTCGGCTGTATCGAAGTCCACGAGCCTGAGTGTGGAGCAAACGCAAGCAGCGCCTCAATCGGTTTCCGGATTGAGGCGCTGACGGAGCGAGCGAACGCTATTTGGGCGCGTCCCCGAGCTTTTGGAGTGCGTTGCGTGTGTCATCGAGTGATGCGTGGGCGTAGATGGTCATGGTCACCTCGATGTCGACGATGTCGCGGACGACCTGGGGCGGCACGCCGAGGTTGAGCGGGAGTGTCACGCAGGTGTGGCGGAGGTCGTGGAACCTCATGTCGCCGAGGCCGGCGGCCTTCTGGATCGCTCCCCAACTGCGCCGTAGGTTGTCGGGCTTCATCGGAGTGCCGCCGCGTGAGGGGAGACGAGACCGTGTTCCGTCCACTCCTCCCAGCGATCGGAGCGTTCGGCGAACTGCTTCCTCCGGTGTTCCCGCAGGGCCTCCGCGTAGATGGGTGGCAGCGGAACGGTTCGCTCCGAGTCAGAGGTCTTGGGGCGGATGAACTGGAGGCGCCCCGCAACCCGCTGGAGGCTCTGAATCACCTCCAGCTTGCCGGCCTCAAGGTCCACGTCCGTCCAGCGGAGCTCGAGGAGTTCCCCACGGCGCAGGCCGAGGCAGAGCGCCAGGACGTACAGCGCGTAGAGGCGGTGGTCCCGAGCGGCTTTGAGGACGGCACGGGTCTGTGGGGCGGTCAGGCCGCGTTGACCTTGTACTTGGGCACGGGGACCTTGACGAGCTTGGCGACAGCTGTCCCGCCCGGCGCAAGGACCGACGAAGTCGGTCAGCGGCAGCCGATCGCCCCAGCCCTGTCCGGCGAGCACCGAGCATCGAGGTGCCGGTGCAATGGGGATCTCCGTGGCCGAAGGGCCAGCGTGCGGGTGCGTACAATTGTGCAGCCGCTGCCACTCCTTCGACGCGAGCTGGGGCCCTGGCGAGGAGATAGCCTTATTCCGCAACGGCTCGCGAGGCGAATACTCCATCGTCTTCTCCACGGCGGGCGTGTGTACACCTGCGGCTTGGCCAACGAGGCGGTCGTCGGCCCGTAGGGTCACGACGGCTCGTGGCTAGGGATACTCGACTCCATCCCCGGAAAAAGATCGTTCTCCACTGCGTACAGGACCCCGGTTTCTGCGACGAGGACGGCATACCTGTCGTGACCGCTTGCCTGTGGCGCGCAGGCGAGTGATGGCTGCTTCGAGGTTGACGCTGATCCGTGGAAACGAAGGGCGCAGTGCAGCATCGGGTATGATTAGCGCATAAAAAGTAGCCTCTGTCCGTATCGGACAGAGGCTCCATGCTTTCGACCCTAGCGCTCGGGGAATCTACGGCTGGCTCGAAGAAGATCATCAACCATACCGGAGTCGAGGATCCGGGATAGTTTGTCAGCTGCGCTTTCTAGGCCAGAAAAGTGCACAGGATCCCATCTGGAAAGCCTCCTGGAAGCCCTGTCTAGAGTCTCGATTAGATCTGGGTCCAGTGCGCGACGTCCTTTGGAGTAAACCTCGGCTAGTTCGTCGATGACGCTGCGGAGAGCCATAGCGGCCCCTCGATCGGTCTTCTCTAGGCGTGTTAGGGCGGAGATTAACTTGTCGTCACGAGCCTTAAGGCCCTCCGCGACGATCTGCTTCAGGCCGCTGGGTGTAACTTCACGTAGACGTTTGAGTGCTTCAGCGGGACTAGCTTCTCGCTGCTCCTTCCATCGGTGAAGTGTCTCCACTGAATAGTCTTGGGGGCGCTCCTTGTCTATGCGGAGATGGTGAGGCTCGCACAGGAAGATGAGATTTTTGATATCGCGGCGATCATCGTCATTCATCGTCTTATCAAATCTTGGACCGTTCGGGTACGCAGCTCGAATATGGCTGATGAACCCGATGATGTAGTACTTGCCCTCGTCTTCCCGCAGGACAGGCTCGGGGCAGCCGGGGTAGTAGCACAGTCCGCCGCTGAGATGCGCAAGAGCGGATTTGGTGCCTTGGGTGTAGTCGCGAGGGCCTGGCATCTGTTCCTCCTTGAAAGGTTATGAGGAGGATAAACAACCAAACGACAAGATCGTACTATACCGGCGTTAAGGTAACAAGAAGCTTACTCGAATGCTACAGCACCAGACACATTCAGGCGGGCTGACTTGTCGCCTATGTGAGTCATGCACACAACTGAGAGTCCCTACTTGCGGGCACCCGTAAGTGACGTTTTCTCAGCGATGTCCGCAGAGGTTGTGTACGCGGCTTAGCGATCACGGTGGTTGATCCGCTTCATGCTTCTCAGCTTGAACGCTGATGCCGTCAACTCGTGGGGATGGCACTCAAGAAGATGTGATCTTGCTAACGGAAGGGCTAACACCGTCCCTAGATATGAATGGACACCTATGGAAAGTGATCAGGAGTGAGACGCCTTCGAACAGGTCTTTCTGACATCTGTGGACACTGCTGGACGATCTCGGTCTTACTACGGATCAGAAGGTTACGGGTTCGACTCCTGTCGGCCGCGCTCCAGCTCAAAGGCCCTCCTGGAAACATCCTGGAGGGTCTTTTTAGTGCCGTACAGCAGCGTTGTTCAGCAACGCCGCCGAGCTTAACCGTCTGATTCGGTAGTCAGACACTCATTCAGCCGGTCGAGCGCCTTGCGGGTCTCGGGGCTTGGGACCTGGGTGTACACGTCCATGGTCATAGAGATCTGGTAGTGGCGCAGTATCCGTATGGCCACACGCGGATGGATGTCGAGGGCGGCCAGAAGTGAGGTGCAGGTGTGCCGGGTGTCGTGCACACGGATCCGAGGAACGCCCGCTCTGCGACAGTGGCTCTGAACGCCCGGTTGAAGTTGCGGGGCTCGATCGGTGTGCCCGTTCGGGTGGTGAACGTCAGGTCCGAGGTCTTCCGCCCGTCGCCGGCCATCTTCCGCGCCTTCTTGAACGCGCTGACGATGCCTGAGTGCCGTAACGCACGGACCGAATGTGACCCGATGTGTGGGAGCGGGGAGATCCGGCGCGTCGTTACTTCGCCTGCCCGTTCATGAGCCGTCGCCATAGCGACTCGGCTTCGCTGACCCGCACCCTCGGGCTTTCCGAGACGACCCACGGGACGACGGTCCGATCGTGCCGCCGAATGAACCCTTGCCCGCCGGTCTGGCAGTACTCGAAGACCACCGGCAAGCATTCACAGGTGTAGTTCCGGACACGGGCGGGACCTGGATGCCGCTCGACCTGCGTCCACCTCACCAGCACCGGGTCCGGAAGAGGTGTGGCGGGATGCGTACCGTGGAAGTCGTAGTCGTCTGCCACAGCGCTCACCGTCCTTCGTGACGAGCGATCACCAACGACGCACCAGGGGCGTCGGAGGTGACAGTGACCGATGAACAGGCGTTGGCGAGCGAGGAGCCATCTCCAGTCGCAGTGCGCTCGCACGGTGCGGCAGGCCGGAGTGCAGCTACGAAGCCCCACCCGGAGGGGCCCTGGACCTCGCTCACCAACGCCATACCTCCAAGCTAGCAAGCCTGTAAGCCCCTGTCTATTCCACGCAGCTCCATGAAGCTCCACGATCCAGTGTGAAGGGCCATGAAACGCCCTTCTACTCTCATGCTGTGGCCAGATATGTCGAGCACACACGCACCTGGGAGTACGACGAAGACCGCTCCCGCTGGGAGCAGATCCTCGAAGTCCTGAACACGCGCATCGACTCGGGCGAGTGGGGCCCCAAGTACAAGATCTCCGAAGTCAAGCTCATGGAAGAGTTCGGAGTCGCCCGCCCCACCATACGCAAGGCCATGGAACGCCTCAGAAACGCCGGCAAGGTCTACACCGTCCCCAACCTAGGCAGCTTCGTGAAGACCGGCAGCGAGACCGAATAGAGCAGAGAACGCCGACGACCTCAGGAGAGAGCCGCCGCCGGACCTTCTCGATGTCGTTGGGTGAGTCGTCGGCCACTTGCGGCGCGTTCTTCCCGCCGTCGTGCGGGGGCGGCGGGCCGGGGGCTTATAGGACCGGGCGTACGGTGTGCAGCAGTGCGGTCTGCCAGGCCAGGGTGGCGGCGAGCGCGATCGCGTCCTCCCGCCGGATCATCCGCGAGACTCCGGCCGCAACCAGCTCCGGCGTGACCGGCTGGCGCAGTTCGGCGATCCACCAGAGCACCCCCGATGGGTCGCCCTGGTGGCCGATATCCCACGCCGGGTAGGTGTTGCGCAGCGCGGACAGCTGGCGTCCCCGCAAGTCGAGCAGGAGCGCCGCCTGCGCCACGACACGACGGGCGTTCTGGTCGGCGGCTTCAACGAGGGCGTGTAGCTCGGCGTACGTCATCGGGTGTCTCCGAGTGCTGTCGCTGGTCGAGGTGACGCGGTTACGGTGAAGCATGTTCCGGGTGACGCTCGTCACACGAGGGGTTGCCTGGACGGGGCAACAGGCAACCATGGCCTTTGGGGAGCAGCTGCGACACTGGCGTGAGCGGCGCAAGGTGTCGCTGTCGGTACTCGCGCAGGCCACCCACTACTCCAAGGGCTACCTGAGCCGAGTTGAGCGGCGGCAACGCAGTCCGGAACGGCTGCTCGCCGAGCTCGCCGATGACGTCCTCGGAGCCGACGGAAGGCTCATCCAATCGTGGGTGAGCGAATTCGGGCCGCAGCCTATGCTGGGGGCAAGCGCAGGAGGTGAGGCAACGAAACGGCGCACGTTCCTCAAGAGCGCGAGCACGGCGCTGGTCGCGGGCGGCCTGGCCGAGCTGGACCGAAACACCGATGCGGTCGCGCGGTTGCGTGATGCGCTCGTCCCGAACGCTCCCGCCGAGTCGGCCGGGATGGCGTTGCCGCAGTTCTCTCGTGCCATGACCCGGGCGCGCCGAGACTTCACCGCGGCCCGATACGCTGGCCTGGCCGACGATCTCGCCGAGCTGATCCCCATTGCCCGCACCGCCACCGAACCGGCCGGGCAGACGCTGGCCGCCCAGGTGTACCACCTTGCCGCCCGGACCCTCATCAAGCTGTCCGCCCCGCCATACGCTTGGGTGGCCGCCCATCAGGGCGAGCAGGCAGCCACCGCCAGCGCCGACCTGAGGGCGATCGCCGAGGCCCGCCGGGATATGGTCAGCCTGTTCCACCGCGCCGCCGACTACGGCAAGGCCCGCGACCTCACCGCCCGCGCCGCCGACATGTTGCAGACGCAGCTGGCAGGCGCGGCACCTCAGGCGTGGGGCGCGTACGGGGCGCTCATGTCCACCGGCGCCATCGCGGCCGCGCGGATGGAGGACCGGCACAGCGCGCTCGCCATGCTGGAGGAGGCGACGAACGCGGCGGCCAAGGCTCCCGCGCTGGTGCTTTCGGCCGGCCACGTGGTCACGTATCGGATCGGAGTGTCCATCGTGCTCGGGGACGCCGGGATGGCGATCGAACACGCCCGTAGCATCTCGCCCGACGACATCCCGACGGTGGAGCGGCGGGCCTCGTACTACACGGGCGTGGCTGAGGCGTACACGCTGTGGGGAAAGACTGATCGGGCGGTTCGCGCGCTGCTCGTCGCGGAGAAGATCGCGCCCGCCGAAGTGCGGCGGTCGGGCCCGCGCCGGGTCATCGAGGACCTGTTGCATCGGGACCTGCACAGCAACCTGTCGGGGCTCAGGGCGCTCGCCCGGCGTGCTTCCGTCGCTCTGTAGTCCTCGCGCGTACGGCTGCGCGTGGGCTGCGCACGCCGCGCTTTTACCTTGGCCTGAGGGAGCCACGGGTCAAGGAAGCTCGGGCCGGTCCCTCATCTCGTACCGCTGCCGCTCGTCGTACGGGCCGATCACGTCCGCCTCGGACAGCCGCTTCATCTGCTTCTAAAACCACGACCGCGAGATGCCGGGCGGGCGCCGGGCCGAGGCTGCTGGACTACACGGTCACCTGTACCACTCGTCACCGTCCGAGCCGGCCCGACGCTCCAGATAATCCTTCAGCGACCCAGCAACCCTCTTACGATCATCAGTCTCGTGATCCCACACGAACACATCGTCACGCGCTACCGGGACCCGGACATACGCGAACTGATCTCCGCCGCCGTTGTCCCCCACGAACATGAGCTGGTCGAAAGACATGTAAAGCCGCGCGAAGTCGGCGCTGCGCCGAAACGCCTCGTTCTCCTCGATGATCTGCTGCACGGACCACACCAGCCCAGATCCGTACTCATCCTGGACCCCGTTGGTGCCTCGCAGAAAATCTCGTAATTCGACTGGCACTTCTTGACCCAAGCGCCGCTGAATCTGATCGATTTCTTCATCGGAAGCAGGCGTAGCGAACTGCGCACCGTCGTACAGCCGACCGATCAGATCACTCCACATGACAGAACCTCACCGTCTACGGCAAATAGTGATCATGATAGGCGGGCCTCGATGCCGTCGAGAAGGAGGATGAGCCCGTCCTCGAAGGCGGCGGATCCATCCGGCGGACCGCCGTCGCGGATGGCGGCCAGGAGCGTGGGGGTCTCCCGGGCTTGGTCAAGGTCGCCTGGTGGGGGCTCGTCCCGCTGGTGGCGTGCCTGTTCCTCCAGGACGAAGCCGGTGATGTAGGAGCCGAGTGTGGTGATGGCGCGCATCGCCTGTACGGGGCTGAAGCCCTGGAGCACCAGCGCGTGGAGCTCCCGATCGAACGTGGCGGCGATGTCGGGGCCCGGGCTGGTTCCCGCTATGAGGCGGGCGCCGTCGCGATGGGACAGCAGGATGTCGCGGCGCTCCCGGGCCCGGCGGGCGAGCCAGTCGCGCCACTTCTCGCCCTCGCGCGGCGGCCCGAGATCCTGGCGCGCCTGAATGTGGCGGGCCAGCTCGTCGAGGAGTTCCTGCTTGTTGCGGAAGTGCCAGTAGAGGGCAGGGGACTTGACCTGTAGCCGGGCGGCCAGCCGGCGCGTCGTGAGCTCGTCGAGCCCGACCTCCTCCAGCAGCTCCAGCGCTGCGCTGATGATCGTCGTTCGATTCACGTCGTGTCTCGGTCTCCTGCCGCATTTGACTCCTTATCAACGATAAGGCATCGTGGCGTCGCCAACGATTTATCAGCGATAAGGAGAAGGTGTGCCGCACACGCGTTCCACCCGGCTTCTGCTGGGCTGCGGCCTGGTCGTCTCGGTGCTGTTCGTGGGGGTGATCCTCGTTGAGGGCGCGATCCGACCTGGGTACGAGCCCCTGCACCGCTTCGGCAGCGAGCTCTCCCTGGGCGAGCGAGGATGGGTGCAGATCGCCAACTTCGTCGTCAGCGGGCTGCTCGTCCTCGGGTTCGCCCTCGGTCTACGGCGCGTGATGCGCGACGGGCGCGGATCGACGGCCGCCCCCGTACTCGCGGCCGTCTTCGGGATGTGCCTGATCGTGGGCGGCGTCTTCGTCACCGACCCCAAGCCCGGCTATCCCGTGGGCAGCACCGGAACGACCGAGCCGACGGTGCACGGCCTGATCCATGACGGCAATCCCATTCCGTTCTACCTGTCACTGATCGCGCTCATGTGCGTGATGACCTGGCGCTTCGCGGCCGAGACCGGGGGGCGGCCCTGGATGTGGTTCTGCGTCGCCACCGTGATCGCGGTGCCGGTGACCTTCGTGATTGCCGCTGGTCTGTACGACGCCGAGAGCCAGACCGGGACGTACCACGGGCTCTGGCAGCGCATCAACCTGGCCATCAGCCTGGGCTGGTTCGGGGTGATCGCGGCGGTGTCCCTGCGCGGGGCGTGTCAAAGGCGGATGACGCCCTGTACGTAGCTCGCTCACTATGCACAGGAGGGTGTAATAGGCCCCTGCGCGGGCATGTGGGTCTGCCGTTCCCGCCGAAAGACGCCCGGGTCGCACGGCAGGATGGGCGTCATGTTGGAGATCAACTTACTGACCGAGTCCGACCGCGACCGCTGGGAGTGGCTGGCTCGGGGCAAGGACACGTACTTCGAGGTCGAACGCAGCGACGACGACTACGAACGGACCTGGAGGCGTCTGCTCGACGACGAGCATGTGCGCGGGATCGGCGCCGGGCTGGACGGCGGGATGGTCGGCATCGCGCACTACGTGTTCCACGCCGGGATCTGGTCCGCCGGGAGATGTTACCTGGCGGACCTGTTCGTGGACGCGGAGGTCCGGCGGCGGGGTGTCGCGACGGCGGTGATGGAGTGGGTGGCGCGCGACGCCGAGGAGCACGGCTTCCCCAGCCTCTACTGGAACACGGTGGAGGACGCCCCGGCTCGCCGGCTGTACGACAAGGTGGGCAGGTTCCACCAGGGGCTCATCCTGTACACCTACCGGCGGAACCCGAGCCGGGCCTCCGCCCGGCGCTGAGGAGCGGTCCAGGACGAAGTGATCGCGACGTTGGCCCGCCGGCTCTAGAACGCCGGCTCTAGAACGCTGCCTCGTCTCGGCGGAATCCGGGGCTGTGCGGCAGACGGGCCCGCTGGTGGATTCTCTCCACCAGTTCCGCGGCCCGGGCCTTGATGAACGCGACCCCCTCCGTGCCCCAGTCGTGGGGCTTGGTGTCCACAACGCAGATGGTGCCCAGGGTCTCCGTCCCGTCGATCAACGGGGCGCCCAGGTAGGCGCGGATCCCGATCTCGTCGACGACCGGATTGTTGGCGAACAGGTGATAATCCATCACTTCGTCCAACGCCATCGCGTGTTTCCTCGTCACCACGTACATGCAGTAGCCGTGGTCGCAGGCCATGGTCCGGAACGGATCCGTTTCGGGGTCAACGTTCCGGTCCAGCGAGGAAGGGTACAGACCGGCGAAATACTGCCGTTCGGGGCCAATGATGTTGACCATGGAGAAGGGTGCGTCAAGCTCTAGGGCCAGGGCCTTGGCGAACTCGTCGAACTCAGGGTCAGGCTCCTCCCGGATGCCCAGTTCCTCCAGCCGGGCGGCGCGGCGGTGCGCGTCCTCGTCTATGGGAGTCACTAGGCGAAAGGTGGAGGGAAGACTCATCACAGGCTCCTGTCTGCTTATCCGGCCGTTCCTATCTGGGAGTGCGGCCATCCGCTCGGAGGATAGCAAGGTGGTGACAAGCGGGCAGAGGCCAGCAAATCGGTCTGTCAAGCTCCGCGGCTTCGGGGGACGGCCCCCGGCACGCCGTGCGGTCGAGGCCACGTCGTGGCAGTTGGCAGCGCCGCATTGCAGCGGAGCCCCGGCGCTCAAGACCGTAACAGACGTACGCCACGTCACCTCATATCCCGAATGAACCGATAGTGTGCCCCTGACTCGTTATGGTGACCGTTGTCCCTCCGATCACCCGTGTACCAAGGACACTTGATGTCTGCGCCTTCCCTGCCTTCCACCGCCCCCGAACGCCAAGATGCCGGAGGCCGTGGCAGACCACGCGGTCGCGGCAAACGTCGTCCGCTCAACGTTCGCGCGTTTCACCTGTGGGCATCCGTTCTGCCAGCGGCTTTGATGGCCGCACTCGGCCTGGGCGCGGTGGCGGTGCTGATCCTGACGAGTCCTTCGACGCCACAGGCCTGGTCGACACTGGCGGTCATGGTGGGGGGAATGGTGGCCATCATGTGTGTCGCCATCGTCGCGGCGGACAAGGCCGCACAGCGGGAGCACCAGATTTCTGACCGTTCTGCCGCCCGTTTCAGAGAAGTCGAGACACGACTCGCGAGCCTGGGGTTCCTGATTTCTCGCGGACGGCAGGAGTTGCAACGCCTGGCAGAGCGGATCGCCGCCGGCGAGGTTCCCGCGCGACGCGGCGTCGACTTCCAGCCCATGGCGACCGGCGGCTCCTTCACGCAGCTTGAGGCCGAGGTCCAGGAGGCCCAGAACGAGGCCTGGAACGCGGTCATCACCGCGGCCAGCCGGAGAACGAACAACCGTCCCGCGCACCAGCCCGTCGAGGTCTTCGTCAACCTCGCTCTGCGCATGCAGTCACTGTCACACCGGGCGATGCGGGGACTCGACGAGTTGGAGAACCAGGTCGAGGATCCGGAGCTGCTCAAGGGGCTGTTCAGGGTCGATCATCTCAGTACGCGCCTGCGCCGGCAGGCCGAGAGCCTCGCCGTGATCGGCGGAGCCGTGCCGAGGCGCCAGTGGAGCAAGCCGGTCGCCACGTACGAGATCCTGCGCTCGGCCATCGCCGAGGTCGAGTACTTCAGCCGCGTCAAAGTGGTGCCGCCGGTCGAGGGCGCTGTGGACGGCGCCGCGGCCGCGGACATCATCCATCTGCTCGCCGAACTGGTCGAGAACGCCACCAAGTTCTCGCCGCCGCACACGCAGGTGCTTCTTCACGCGGAGACCGTGACCGCCGGCCTGGCCATCGAGATCGAGGACCGTGGCCTCGGCATGACGCGGGACACCCAGCGCCGGCTGAACGACATTCTCGCCGCTCCGGAACGTACGGACATCGACGAACTGGTGCAGGACGGCCGTATCGGACTGCTCGTGGTGTCCGCCCTCTCGCGCCGGCACAAGATCGTGGTCAAGGTGCAGACCAACATCTACGGCGGCACCCAGACCATCGTGGTGATCCCGAACGAGTTGCTCAATGTGGAGACCCAGGAGCCCGTCTCACGGCAGCCGGCCTCGGCCGAGCCGTCCGACCGCGCGCCCGCGGCACCGCCGGCACCGGCGCCCGCGGTGCCGCCGTCGCCAGGGGCCAGTGCCCCGGGCTCGCTCTTCTCCCCGAAGTCCTCCGCCGCCTCCCGACAGGAGGCCGCGGTGCCCGGCCCCGGCGCCCGCCCTGACGTCCCGCCGGAGACCCGCCGGAAGCAGAGCGCCGGCCAGAGCGCCGGCCCGCCCGCCCGGCACGTGGAGAAGCGGCCCGACGCCGGCCCTCCGCGAGGTGCCGGCCAACGCCCCGAACTGCCGAGGCGTCGCCCTCAGACGAACATGGCGCCCGGGCTTCGCAACGCTCCCGCGCAACTGGACGACGATACGGATCTCAACCTCGATCACGGGCTGATGGCGTCATTCACGAACGGGATGCGCAGTGGCCAGGACGAGGACACGAGAGACGAGACCGGACACTCCAGTTTGTAGATCACCACCCGTTCGAGAAGGAGGATCCTGTTGAGTCCAGTCCCGTCCAACAAGAACCCAGACCTTGCCTGGCTGCTCAAAGGCTTAGCTCAGGAGGTCCCTGCCATACGTGGCAGCGTGCTGTTGTCCTCCGACGGACTGGTGAAAGCCGCCCACGGTCTCGACCGCGACAGTTCCGAATATCTCGCAGCCCTCGCGTCCGGCCTTTTCTCCATGGCACGGAGCGCCAGCGACAAATTCGACGGCGCGAGCGAGGTCCGGCAGGTGGTGACCGAACTCAAGTCGAGCCGGCTGTTCCTCGCGTGGGCCGGCCACAATTCGGTCATCGCGGTGCTGGCCGGCGGTGACGCCGACCCGGGTGTCGTGGGTTTCGAGATGGCCCGGCTGATCAAGGCCGTCCGTCCCTTCCTGCACACCGCGCCCCGCCCGTCGGCGACAGGTTCCGGCGACAGGAACCGATGAACATGGCCGGTGACGACGAAGTATGGCTTGACGACGAAGCAGGTCCCCTGATTCGCCCCTACACGGTCAACGCTGGGCGCACCCGCCCGACCGTGGAGATGGATCTGCTCTCGTTGGTGGTCACCACGGGCAAGCCGAGTCCGGACGTCGATCCGGAACACGTCAAGGTCATCGGCCTGTGTCAGACACCGCTCTCGGTCGTCGAGGTGGCGGCGCACCTTCGGCTTCCCGTGATGGTCACCAAGGTCCTCCTCGCGGACCTGGTTGACTGCGGAGCCGTCGTCGTCTGGGAAACGTCCACTTCGTCCAGCCACGTCACCGACCGAGTTCTCCTGGAGAAGTTGCTCGATGGTCTACAGCGAATCTGAGATGCCGGCCATCCAGGTGAAAATTCTGATCGCCGGTGGATTCGGCGTCGGAAAGACGACCTTCGTGGGCTCGACGAGTGAGATCGAGCCGCTGAACACCGAAGAGCTGATCACTGCGGCCAGCATGGGCATCGACAACCTCAGCAAGACGGCGGACAAGTCCACGACCACGGTCGCCTTCGACTTCGGCCGGCTCACCATCCCGCAGCACAACATCGTGCTCTATCTGTTCGGGACCCCCGGGCAGGAGCGTTTCTGGTTCATGTGGGACGAGTTGTCGGCAGGCGCGCTCGGCGCCATTGTCCTGGCGGACACCCGGCGGCTTCAGGAGAGTTTCGCCGCCATCGACTTCTTCGAGAGTCGCGGCATCCGGTTTCTGGTCGCGGTCAACGTGTTCGACGACGCGTTCGCCTACGAACCGGACGAGGTGCGAGCCGCGCTCGAACTCGACTCGCACGTGCCGATCGTCCTCTGCGACGCCCGTGACCGCCGCTCGGCGATGTCGGTGCTCCGAGGGCTGATCCAGTATCTCCTCGCCGCCGCGTCCGCTTATTCCGCCTGATACGCGACGGCCGGCGATCGGTTCCGGCACGCGCGGTGGCGTCCTTCGCCGGAACCGACCACTGGTCACGGCCTCACGGTCGATCGACGGCCGGGACGGGGCTCACGATTGTGGCAGGGGCTTGGAGAGGTACGGGAAGTCCGCGCGAAGCGTCCCCGTGGCCGAGCCGGGGTCGAGGCCCATGTCGAACGGCGTGTTGAGCACCAACTCGAACATGACTTCCGGCGTGCAGTCCGTCAGATTGCGGCCGTTGCGCCTGTCGACGGTGAACTCCGGCGCGGTGCCGAGCTCGTATCGCAAAATGTCGGGGAAAATCAGGTCGCGAACGTGGCGACCGTGGACGGCGGGGTCCGGGTGTGTGCCCATGGCGCCGACCACGTCCGCGGTCAGCTTCTCCACCAGGGCCCCGTAGATGGCGTGGTCCTGGACCGGCTGCGTGGTGTTGTACTCGCTGGAACGTTCGGTGTCGTCCGGGTTGAAGATGGTGTTGACCAGCGGCTGCGCGCACCGGTTGATCTGACGCCAGCCGCCGGCGTCGGTCGCCAGCACGCTGGTGCCCCAGAAGCCGATGGAGGCCGTCCCGAAGGCGGCGTCGGGAACCTCGAGCACAATGGCGCTGACGTTGGTGCCGCTGAAGACGTTCGCCGCGTTGCCGCGGTCCCAGCCTCCCAGGTCGGGCGGGGTGCCCGTGGCGACGGCCTTGACGACGGCCGTGACGACCGAGCCTTCGATGAAGAAGGGGTCCCCGGCCGGCCCGGCCCAGACGCGTACGCCGTCCTTGCCCGTGATCTCCTCCTCGGTCCACCCCGAGGCCACGGCCGTCCCGGCGGCGAAGCGGTCGCGCGCGTCCGGGCCGTCGAGCCGGCGAAGCTCGATCGCCTGCCTGCCGTCGGCTTCGCGGGCGCCGAAGGTGGCCCGGAAGGTGATGTCCTGGACCGCGTCGCCGTCCACATCGATGTTGAACTCGTACATCGCCTCGGGGTGGAAGCCGTCCGTCCCGGACAACGGGTTCACATTGATGACGAAGACGGTGCCCGAGGTTCCTCGGAAAAGATAGACATCGCTGATGTCAAGACGCTTGTCCTGACGGGCGAGTGGCGAGTCGAGATGGTGCGACATGAAGCTCCTTGAAAGGCCGATCATTTACCACGGGTTCGAGATCCGCTGGGTCCACCAGACGACCTTGCCGATTCCCGATACGGCCGCCCTGGAGCCCCAGTCCATTGCCAGGGCGTCCACAATGGCCAGCCCGCGATGGTGTTCGTCGTCGTGCGCGGCCGTGATCAACCGGGGCGGCCGGGGGTCGGGATCGGAGATCTCGAAGCGCAGCGTGTCCCGCGACAGGCTGATGCGAAGGCGAACGAGGCGCCCTCTGCGCAGCTCAGGGTGCACATGCCTGGCGGCGTTGGTGACCACTTCCGAGGTGATCAGTTTCGCTTCGTCAATGGTTTCCGCGAACACTCCCCAGAACGAAAGAGTGTTTTCCACCATGCGACGTACGGCGCTCGGCCTGAAGTCGTCCAGATGCCACTCGCAGGACGCCGTACGCGCCTTTGTCCGCTGGATCATCCGCCACCACTGAATTCGGGACACGCGATTGCTTGTTATGGCTCGACCGATGCTAGGGCTATCGGCGGCGGAGCTCCGGTTTCTTTCTGCACAGTGATGCGGTCGGCCGGTTTCAAGCTGCTGGGTCAACACCAGCCAAAGGCAATGTCAGGACGGCGCCCCCGTTACGACAGCCCGCCCGAGTCGAGGATACGGAAGGCGAGCACGGCGTCGTGCCGCGCCGAAGGACCATTGAGCAGGGACCGGGAGAGAATCCCTTCCACGCGGACCAGCCGCTTGCGCACGGCCGGCACGGTCAGCCCCAGCAGCGACGCGGTCGCGTCCAGCCGGGCATTGCTGCTCAGCCAGGTCCGCAACGTCTCGAGAAGACACGGGTCGCTGTCGTGCAGGGGGCTGAGGTACGACTCCGCCCAGTGGAACACCGCAGGAGTGCCGAGGAGCGCGTCCAGCGTCACCTCACCGGGTTCGTCGTCGCCGGGCCGCGCCGGCTGAGCGAGGAGGCGTAGCGCGAGCTGCGTCTCCGCCTGCACGGCGAGATCGTTCAGGTCACAACCCAGCAGCCGCTCGATATGGCGCAACCGGGCGGACAACGTGTTGCGGTGGATCTTCAGCTGGCGCGTCGCCGCGTTGAAGAAGGCGAGCCACGACGTGAGGGTCTCCTTCAGCTCCTCGGCGTCGGGATCCTGGGGGCGTTCGGGCCGGTGATCGAGCAGCCGGCGCAGCGACCCGGCCGCCCACCGGTGGCCACGGGCTCCCAGCAGCGACGCTATGTCCTCGCGTGACGTGTACGTCGCGCACCGCGCGTCGATCCCCTTGGCCACCGCGAGCGCGTGAAAGGCCTGCTGGTACCCGGCCGCGATGTCGCGCAGCGGCACGAGGCGTCCGGCCCCGGCGTAGCACCCGGGGTTGCCCGCGACCTGGGAACGCAACGCCTGGTCCAGCGGGTTGCCCGCCTCCTGCGAGTCGGCCGGGGCCAGGATGATGAGGTGCCCGATGTAGACGGGACAGGCCACGATCCAGGCCCGGCCCCCGGTGACCTCGGCGCACCTCCTGGCGTAGTCGGCTCTGCGGTTCGCCTGGCACTCCACGATGTAGACACGGGCGGGATCGGGAAGCTGCCCCGGCAGAGCTCCGGCGACCCGTTTCGCCGACTGGACCTGGCCGAGCATCAGCAGATGCAGGACCGCCTCGCGGCTGTGCGACTCGGCCAGCTCCACCTGGCGCGAGTGCCGGCCGAGCTCCTCCATCCGCCACCGCAACCACAGCAGGCCGGCGGCGTCGGACACCAGGCTCCGGGTGCGCGAGGAGAAGGGTTCGTCCCTGGCGACGATGAGAACCGGGTTCGGCTCCTGGCTGCCGATGGACATGATGTGGGCGACCTGCGTACCCAGGCTGATCGAGGCGGATCGGGTCTGCTTGGTGATGACGCGGCGGATGTCCTGTTCCGCTCGGGAGAAGAGCTCCTCCGAGGAACTGGGGTAGGCGTACAACGGCGAGCCGGAAGGGTCGACCAGCATCGCGTGCCCGGAGATCTGCCGGGCCAGCCACCGCAGGAGACGGCTCAGGCCGTCCGGCCGCAGCGCGATGCGCTGCATCGTCTTCAACTGATCGGTACGCTCGTGCAGCTCGCGCCGCTGTTCCCGGCGGATGACGGGGTGGATTCCGGCGCAGACGTGGGGCGCGTCGTCCACCGCGGTGAGCAGCGGAACGCCGTGCTCCCTGGCGGCCGGCAACGACGCGGACAGCACGTCGTCCTCGGCGGCTCCCGCGAGGACCACTCCGGCGGCGCCTCCCACGGCCGGCCAGTCGATGCCCGCCCCGGCCGGCAGGACGAGCAGCACGTCGTTCAGCGCGTGGATCGGCCTCCTGCCGCCCGCGCCCAGCCTCCCGGCTCCCGCGCCGACCGCCCACATTCCCTCGGCGACCGCCGCCACCGGCCTGCCGCCGTGCCGGACCGCGTCCTCAGGGTCCACGAACCGCAGGCCCAGGCCGGGCCGGCTCACCAGACCACTGAGAGTCGGCATGCGTGCTCCTCTCCGGCGCCGGCGGAGGGCCGGCTCGCGCGGTCACGGCCCGCACCGGGCAAAACCACACCCTTGTGCTTGATCACACAAAAGTAGCGCGCCAACCGCGAAGGGATACAGCGATGTGAGATGCCGTGTAATTCGGCGTTCACGTCGCGCTGAACCGGGCGCGGTCATCCCCGGCTCGTGTCAGGCGCCGGAGCCGCCGTCCACCGGTACGATCGCGCCCGTCACCATCGAGGCGCGGTCGCTGAGCAGCCACGCGGCCGCCTCGGCGACCTCGCGGGGTTCGGCCATCCGGCCGAGCGGGATCGCGGCCTTGGCCCGCTCGATGATGCCGGGGGTCGCCTCCTCCCACGCGTCCATCATCTGCGTGGCCGTGCCGCCGGGGGTGATGCCGTTGACCCGGATGCCGTCAGGGGCCCAGCTCACCGCGGCGGTCTCGGTGATGCTGTTGAGCGCGCGCTTCATCGCGCCGTACGCGGGCAGGGCGGGGTTCGCGCGGCGGCTGCCGATGCTCGACGTGTTGACGATCGCCCCGCCGCCGTCGCGGCGCATGAGTGCGGCCTCGGCGTTCATGGCGGTCCAGTGCGCGCGGAAGTTCACGGCGAACTGTTCGTCGATGTCCTCGTCGGCCGTCGTGTCGAGCGGGCCGGGCCGCTGCTGGATGGCCGCGCCGTTGTTGAAGGCGCCGTCGAGCCGGCCGTGCAGCTCGTCGACGCGCTCGACCGCCGCACGGATGCTCGCGCGGTCGGCGAGGTCCAGGGCGACGGCGTCCGCGACGCCGCCGCCGGCGCGGATCTCGGTGACGATGCGGTCGAGGGCGCCGGTGCCGCGGGAGGCGAGCACGACGGCGGCGCCCTCCCGTGCGAAGAGCCGGGCCGCGGCCGCCCCGATGCCGCGGCTGGCGCCGGTGATGAACACGACCTTGCCGGTGAGCAGGCCGATGGGCGCGAAGTCGGTGTCGTACGTCATGCCGACAGCTTCAGGCCGCTTCCGGGGCCGGATGCAGGCACAGGCAGTACCAGGATCCGTCGCCGCGCGGCGTGCAGACTGAAGGTATGGACAAGCAGGAGCTGGGGGCGTTCCTCCGCAGCCGCCGCGAGCGGCTCAGGCCGGAGGACGTCGGCCTTCCCTCGGGCTCGCGCCGCCGGACACCGGGGCTTCGCCGCGAGGAGGTGGCGGTCCTCGCGCACATCTCCACGGAGTATTACGCACGGCTGGAGCAGGGCCGGGCGCCGCGCCCGTCGAGCGAGGTGCTCGCCGGGATCGCACGGACGCTGCGGCTCACGGACGCCGAGTCCGACCACCTCCACATCCTCGCGGGCACCGCGCCGAGCCGTACGCGGCTGCACCGGCGCGACGTCCGCCCGAGCATCCTCGCGCTCCTCGAACGGCTGCCGCAGACCGCCGCTTTCGTGACGTCCGCCGCGTTCGAGGTGCTCGCGTGGAACGACCTGACGGCCGCGCTCATGGAGGACTTCGGGAAACTCGCGCCGGAGGAGCGCAACCTCGCGCGCCGGGCCTTCCTCGGGCCGGAGACGTTGTACGGGGTCTCCGACGCCACGGAGTTCCGGCACAGCGTGGTCATGGAGCTGCGGGCCACGCTCGCCCGCTATCCGTCGGACCCCATGGTGACGGGCCTGGTCGGCGAGCTCCGCGACGGCAGCCCTGAGTTCGCCCGGCTCTGGGAGCGGCACGACGTGCAGGCAGCGCCGATGCTCACGAAGACCTTCCACCACCCGGTGGTCGGGGAGGTCACCGTCGACTGCGACGCGCTCACGCTGACGGACCGCGACCAGCACCTCGTGATCTACAGCGCGCCGCCGGGATCTCCCGGGGCCGAGGCGCTGGCGCTGTTGAGCGTGCTCGGGGCCGAGGCCGGCGAATTCCTGGGCTAGCCAGGGCGCCCTCACGTGCGCAGGGGCTCAGGCGGGGAAGTCCAGGCGGTAGAAGACGGCCATCCGGCGCATGAACGGCAACCTTCGCGCCACCGCGACCAGCGCGCGGTAACCGGGCTTCAGCTTGTCGTGTCCGGGCAGGTCGAAGGCGCTCAGCGCGGTGACCGAGCGTAACCGGGGGTCGATCGCGCTGAGGTCGGCGGGGCCGTCCACGCCCCAGTGCAGGGTCGCGCCGGCGAGCCGGACCACCCGGTTGATCTTCTGCCAGCGGATGCCGCGCCGGCTGAACGCGTCGAAGACGAACGTCCCGGAGGGGAAGCGGTCGATGATCGCGCGGAACAGCGTGTGGCCCTCGTCCTCCGTGAGGTACATGGTCAGGCCCTCGGCAACGACCAGCACGGGCAGGTCGCCCTTCACCTGGTCGAGCCAGGTCAGGTCGGTGACGGACGAGGGGATCGCGGTGTGGTGCTCGCGTGCCGGGTAGAGGCGCTCGCGCAGGTCGATGACCTCGGGGAAGTCGACGTCGTACCAGTGCACGCCGGGGCCTGGGCCGACGCGGTGGGCGCGGGTGTCCATGCCGCACCCCAGGTGCAGCACGATCGCCGCAGGGTGGTCGGCGAGGAAGTCGCGGGTCCAGTCGTCCAGGTGCCTGGCACGCATGGCGACGGTACCGCGTCGCCGCGCTTCATGCCGACCTTGGTGAAGTCGGTGTCGATGGCGTGTACGGCTTCGAGTGCCATCCTGTCCCCCAGGATGGGGGCGGGCGACTCGGCGTCGACGGCCCGGCCGTACAGCGTGGCGAGCATGGTCGCCTTCTCACCACTCAGCTGCACTTTCTGCATGGACGTCACGCTACGCCTGTCAGGGGGAACGCGCCGCCGGGGACATGTCAGTCATGTCCCCGTACGGAGCGATATATCAGGACAGGCGGCCCTTGCGGCGCAGGTAGTCGGGGTTCTCGACGGCGCGGGCCATCGTCTCGATGGCCAGCTGGGCGCCGAGTTGCGAGGTGACGTTGGAGGCCACGTCCAGCATCGGGTTGATCTCCACGACGTCGAAGCCGACCAGCTCGTGCTCACGGACGATCGCGAAGATCGTCTGGCGGAGCTCCTCGTACGACATGCCGTCGGCCTCGGCGGAGGCGCACCCCGGCACGAGCGGCATGTCGAGCACGTCGATGTCCACGCTGACGTACACCTTCCTGCCCTTGGGCAGGGTCGCGAGCACGTCGTCGATGCCGGCCCTCCTGAAGCCCTTCATGGTGAACACGTCGTTGCCGTTGGCGCGGCTCTCGGCGAGGTCGTCCTGGGCGGCGCGCATGCCGCGGCTGCCGATCTGCACGATCTTCTCGACGTTCGGCAGCTTCCCGATCTTGAGCATGGGGCTGCCGTTGCCGTACTGGGCTCCGTGGATGAAGGGGCGGTAGTCGAGGTGCGCGTCGAAGTGCACGACGCAGATCGGCTCCTCGTAAGCGCGTACGACGCCGTAGGTGACCGAGTGCTCGCCGCCGAGGACGATGGGGACGGCTCCGGCCTCCAGGATCTGCGCGGTGCTGTGGGTGATGTTCTTGAAGGTCTGCTCGGGGTTGGAGTAGATGATGTCGACGTCGCCGCAGTCGACGATGCGCTCGTTGGCGGTTTCGTACTCGAGGTAGCGCCTGTCCTCCTCGATGTCGAAATATCCGGACCTGGCCTGCATGCGGCCGTAGCCGGCGTACCGTACGGACTGCTCCCGGATCGCCCGCGGTGCCATCCGCGCGCCCGGGTACCAGGGCGCGCCCTCGTCGTTGGGCACCCCCAGGATGGCCAGGTCGGCATCGAGCTGCGAGAGGTCACTCACGATGGGCGACCGCTGGAAGGTCGGGATGCCAACGAACGGAAGGTTGAGCCGTAGATCCGACATGATGCGTGATGTTCCTTCTGGTTGGTGGTGCGTCAGGCGTCCAGCCGCAGCTCAAGACGGCGAGCGAAGCGGCTGAGGCCGTAGTTGAGGACGAAGTAGCAGACGGCGGCGAAGCCGAGCACGGCGAACGGCTCGGTCAGCAGCCGGGAGTTGGTGACCTCGACCCGGTGGAAGAACTCGAAGACCCCGATGATCGAGACCAGCGAGGTGTCCTTGATCAGCTTGATGAACTCCGACACCAGGGCCGGAGCCATGCGGCGCAGCGCCTGGGGCAGCACCACGTCGCGCATCGTGCTCGCCTGGGACAGGCCGGAGGCGCGGGCGGCCTCCCACTGCCCGCTCGGCACGGACGCGATGCCCGCGTGCACGATCTCCGCCAGGTAGGCGCTGGTGAACACGCCAAGCGCGACCACGCCCGCCCAGAATGGGGTGAGGTCGAAGCCGAGGTCGGACAGGACGAAATAGCAGTAGAGGATGAAGACGATCAGCGGTGCGCTGCGGATGAGCTGGATGTAGCCGATCGCCGGCCACCGTACGAGCCGCGAGCGGGCCGAGCGCATCGCGCCCACCAGCACGCCGAGCACGGCGCTGAGCACGATGGCCAGCACCGCGAGCTTCGCGGTCTCCCAGAGCCCGGCCAGCATGAACGGGAGGTTGTCGATGATCGCACCCATGGTCACGACTCCAACGCCGGCGTCGGGGCCGCGGTTCTGGCGCCCGGCCGGATTCTGGTCAGCATGCCGCGGACGACGAGAGCCAGCAGCGCGGACTCGGCCAGGCAGATCACGACGAAGATGACGAGCGCGGCGGTGTACGCCTCGAACGCGGCGAAGGTGGCCGACTCGATCTGCTGGGCCTGGAAGACGACGTCGGTGACGCCGATGGCCATGACCACGGAGGTGTTCTTGGTGGCGCTGATGTACTGGTTGCCGATCGCGGGGAACGCCAGCGCGAACGCCTGCGGCAGCACCACCGCGCGCATCGCCGTCCAGTAGCCGAGGCCGCCGGCCCTGGCCGCTTCGAGTTGCCCTCTGGGCACCGACTGGATCCCGCTGCGCAGCGCCTCCGCGACGTACGCCGAGGTGTAGATGGTCAGGCCGAGCAGCCCGGCGAGGAACTGGTTGGAGTACACCAAGTTCAGCGGCGCGGCGGCGGCCCTGACGAGCTCCAGGCTGAACATGCCGAAGCTCCAGAAGACCAGTTGCACGAGCAGCGGCACGTTACGGAAGAACTCGACGTAGGCGGACAGCAGCCAGCGCAGCGGCGCGAGCGCGGGCGCGGTGGACACCCGGCCGAGCGCCACCAGCGTGCCCACCACCGTGGAGCCGATGATGGCGAGCACGGCGAGCTGCACGCTCACCCAGGCGCCGTGCAGCAGGAAACTCCTGCCGGGATCGTCGAGCACCACGCTCCAGCTGAGGTCGTCGAACATGGCTCACGACCCCGACGGAAGAACGCGGATCTTGTACGGCTCGGGCAGCACTTCGCCCCACCACTTGGCGTAGATGCGGTCGTAGGAGCCGTCCTCGGCCATGCTCATCAGCGCGGCGTTGACCTCGTCGCGCAGGGCGGCGTCACCCTGCCGGAACCCCATGGCGAGCGGTCCCTGGGCGATCCCCGGACTGACGATCTTGACCTTCACGCCCGCTTCGTCGGCGGCCGACTTCAGGCCGGTGAGGATGCCGACCGTGGTGGTGACGGCGTCGGCGTCGCCGCGCAGCAGCGACTGCAGGGCCGTGGGCCAGGACTGGAAGCTGAGGATCTTCGCGCCCGGCGCCTTCTCGCGCAGCACGCTCTCCTCCGTGGAGCCCTGGACCAGCGCGACGGTCTTGCCGTCGAGCTGGTCGACGCTGGTGATCTTGGAGTCGCCGCGCACCATCAGGCGCTGGTCGTCCTCGAAGTACGGCTCGGAGAAGTCGATCGCCTTGTCGCGCGCCCGAGTCGCGATCATGGTCGCGGTGATCACGTCGATCTTTCCGCTGTCCAGGTTGGCGACCCGGTTCTTCGGGTTGACCTCGACGAACTTCGGCCTGACCTTCAGCCGCTTGGCGACCTCCGTGACGAGGTCGATCTCGAAGCCCTCCGGCTCGGTTCTGCCCTGCCCGATCGACCCGAACGGCGGGGTGTCGAACTTGACCCCGAACACGATCTCCCCGCGTTTTCTGATCTTTTCGAGCGAGTTGACCCCGGTGCCGCCTTTGGTTCCCGCCACCGGGGCCAGCCCCGCTCGGGGGCGGTCGCCGCAGGCGGTGAGCAACAGCAGCGCGAGCGCCAGGCACACGACCCGTTTCATCCGTACAGACACCTCTTCGTCAGATATGCGAGACCCGGCGCAGGAACTCCTGGGCCCTCTCGGTCGACGGGCTGGCGAAGAAGTCATCGGGCGCGGCGCTCTCGACGACGCGCCCGCCGTCCATGAACACGACCCGGTCGGCCACCTTGCGCGCGAAACCCATCTCGTGCGTGACCACGACCATGGTCATCCCGCTGCCGGCCAGGTCGACCATGACCTCCAGGACCTCCTGGATCATCTCCGGGTCCAGGGCGCTGGTCGGCTCGTCGAACAGCATGATCGCGGGGTCCATGGCCAGGGCGCGGGCGATCGCCACCCGCTGCTGCTGACCGCCGGAGAGCTGTGTGGGCAGATTGTCGGCCTTCTCCGGTATCCCGACCCGTTCCAGCAGTTCCATCGCCCGGCGGCGGGCCGCGTCCTTGGGAAGCTTCTTCACCCGGACGGGGGCGAGCATGATGTTCTGCGCCACCGTCATGTGCGGGTACAGGTTGAAGTGCTGGAAGACGAAGCCGACTCCGCTGCGCAGCTCGTTCAGGTTCGTGGCCCTGGCGTGCGGATCGCGGCCGTCGACCACGACCGCGCCGCCGGAGACGTCCTCCAGGGCGTTGATGCAGCGCAGCAGCGTGCTCTTGCCCGAACCCGATGGGCCGAGCAGGACCACCACCTCGCCCTCGGCGACCGACAGGTCGATG
Source organism: Nonomuraea mesophila (assembly GCF_004352805.1). Classification (NCBI taxonomy): domain Bacteria; kingdom Bacillati; phylum Actinomycetota; class Actinomycetes; order Streptosporangiales; family Streptosporangiaceae; genus Nonomuraea; species Nonomuraea mesophila. The sequence goes on along the minus strand of NZ_SMLD01000034.1, from coordinate 34,524 downwards.
CCGTTCAGCACCGCGAGGTCGCCGTACGACTTCTGTACGCCGGTGAACTCAATGATCGGCATCCGGGTCAGGCCTTCCGTGCGTGTCATGTGCGGTAGGTCCGGGCATGCCCCAGGTGAGCAGCCGCTCGACGATGGGGGCGGTCTCTTCGGTGAGGAACCGGCCGGCCTCGTCCAGCAGCCGGTCCATGTGGGCGCGCATCGCCTCCTCCGCCTCGTCCGCCCGGCCCGCGCCGATCGCGTCGGCGATCCGCTGGTGCTCGATGACCGTGACCTCGCCCGAGCGGTGCGAGTCGAGCACGACGTCCAGGGCCGCCTCCAGACGGTCCAGCGCCGGATCGAGAACGACGTCGAGCATGGCCTTGACGATGGGATTGCGGGTGCACCTGGCCACCCGGCGATGAAAGGTCAGCGCGATGTCGCGCGGCACCTCGTGCACGTCGGCGAAATGCCTGCCGTGCCGCTCGACCAGCCCGGTGAGCGCCTGTGCCGCAGCGGCGTTGTCCTCGCAGAGCGCCGCCTCCCTGGCCGCCTCGGGCTCTACCGTCCGCCGCGCGCGCAGCAGGTCGATCAGGCCTTCCGACGTACGTACCTGCGTGCCTTCCAGGAACCGGGTGGCGGTGGTCCGCCCGCGCAACACGGTGGCGACGTGCTGGCGGCCGGCCGAGGTGAGCATCCTGCCCTTGGTCCCCGCGGCCACGGTGAAGCCGCGCCGGTCCAGCAGGCGCAGCCGCCGGGCGACCGTGGCCTCGCTGATGTCCAGGCCGGCGCCCTGCTTGAGCACCTGCAGCACCTGCCGCGCGCCCAACGGCTCCGGCGCTCCCGCCAGCACCTCGAGGATGGCGTCAGCCGAGCGTTCCTCCACCTTCACCACACCACTCCCACCAGCGGACCAAGATCCTACATGTCCGTTACATCCCGTTTTGTGCCTCTTTGCCGTGTTGGTACATCAGTCAAATCTGACAGACGTCCGTCATGGGTTACAGGAATGATGCATTAAGGTGAAAATAGGGTCACGGTCGAGAAGTCGGGCACGGGACGCCGGCTCGCAGGCAGGATGTCAACGCGTGGATACGAAAGAGTCCACGATCAGCCAGACGCCGGCTGCCACGACCGTGCCCGCGACGGCGAGATGCCTCGCGCGGGCAACCGCGTCGCGCAGACCATCACCGAGGCCTTCACCCTCAAGAAGTGACACCCTGACGACAGGCCGGCACGACCACCCGTGCCGGGCCCCGCGGCTTGCCGGGAACGCGCGGACCGGCGCCGGAACCGTACGGGAGTAATCCGGTTCCTCACTCAGAGTGAAGGGTCGGGAAATCATTTATCGGCGCCCGTGGAATACCGCTGGGGCGGAAAGCATCCGCATGGTGATCGTGCGTGATGGTTTCGGCCGTCACGAATCGCCGGTCGAATGAAACGTTCACCGGTTGGCAACCCTTCTGAGCTGGTGGCACGCCATTGTCCGGGAACCGCGTGACGACATCGGAAAAATCCCTTTGATACGAAAGCGTCCGGCCGACGAATACCGGGCGCGCGTTTCAGGGAGACATGACCAACGGCGACGTCACGGGGAGATTTCATCATGGGCGGCAACCTCTTCGGCATGCTCAAAAGCCGGGTCGACGACAACGCGAGGAGAGTGGTGGACGCCTGCGTCGGCGAGATCGCCGGTTTCCAGGCGATCGAGTCCCGGGCGCGGGCGTCGATGATGGAGTTCGCGGTCGTCGTACGGCAGCGCACGGCCGAGCTGGCCGCCTCCGGAGAGCCGCTGCTGGACAGCGACCTGGCCTTCATCGAGTCGGTCGGCGAGCAGCGCGGCGCGCAGGGCGTGGCGCCCGGCTGCCAGCGCGGCGCGCTGGCGCTGCACGCGGCGTTCACCATGCGGGAGCTCTCCGAGGCGGCCGGGCCGGGCGACCTGACGGAGACGATGCGCATGCTCGACTGGCTGGCCCGGCAGGGCGCGCGGGCACAGGCGGTCTACACCCGGGGCTACCTCAGAGGCTATGAGCGGTTCCTGCCGACGGCCTCGCGCGTCCACCTGCTGGCCACCATGGTGCTGCACGACGATCCCATGGCCGGCGAGCTGGCCGTCAGCCTCGGGGTGCCGGTGACCGAGCACTACCTGGTCACGGTGGTCCGGGTGGCGACGGAGCCGCCGAAGACGTGCCGGGAGGAGGTCGTGTGCACCCTGCTGCAGCGGCATCGCGTGCCGTTCGGGTGGCAGGAACCGGACGAGTTGGTGGCGCTCGTGCCGTATCACGGGGCCCGGCCGGAGCAGCGGGCGGCGGCGGAGCGGTCAGGGCTGGCGCTGGCGCAGGCGGTCGCGGAGATCGTGGGGCGGCCGTGCTCGGTGGGCACGGCCCATGGGCGCCGCCGCGCGCTCGTCCAGGCGGCCGCGCTGGCGCGGAAGGTCAGCAGGGTGGCGCCGATCGAACGGGTGCCGCGCAGGTCGTACGGGGTGGCCGACGTGTTCGCGGAGCTGGGCGCGGTGGAGACGCCGCAGGTGGACCAGTGGTTACGGGAGACGGCCAAGCGGCTCGGCGACGGGCCGGAGCTGGTGCCCACGCTGGACGCCTACTACCGCAACGACATGAACCGCCTGCGTACCGCCGAATCCCTGCACATCCATCCGCGCACCCTGGACTACCGGCTGCGGCGGGTGCGGGAGCTGGTGGGGATCGAGCCGGGCTCCACGCACGGCGTACGGGTGCTGAGCACGACCGTCACCCGGATGCTGGCGGGCGCGTGGACCGAGCACGGCCTGGCCTGAACCCCTGCGGCTTTGACATCAGTGACAACCGCCCGCCGGCCGCCGTGGCGGAGATTCGCGTGATGTGACGATGCCCGGCGCCGCCCGGGTCGGCGAAGGTGTCACTGACAGGGCACGGCCGGCCGCCAGGGAAACCCAGCGAGAGGTCCGACACATGGTTGTACATGCGAGAAGAACGCTCATCGGCGTGCTGGCCGCGATCGCGGCGCTGCTGTTCTCCGTCGCGCTGCACACGGGTTCGGCCACCGCGGCGCCCGAACGCGGGTTCACCGACGAGTCGACCGCGACGCTCCCGGATGCCTCCGACAAGGACGGCAGGGCTTCGCTGGACGCCACGTACTCGTGCTCGCGCAGTGTGCCGATCCCGGCGTACTACGTCGACATCGACTGCTCGGTCTACAGCGGCGCGATCAGGGTCGTGGTGACCTGCAGCGACGGCTACTGGTTCGCCAGCCCGATCATCTTCGCGGGCTACCGGTTCACCGGGCGGGGCACGTGCGGCCCGCCGTGGACCGTACGGACCACGGACGTCGAGACGGTGTTCTGACCGGAACCCCGGCCGCCCGGGTCCACCGGGCGGCCGGGGATCACCCCTCCGGGTAGAAGAGGAACAACGTGCAGCCCGTCGCCGACTGCGGGACGTGCGAGGAGCCCGCGGGGGCGTGGATGAAGGAGCCGGCCGGATAGTCGCGCTCGCCGTCGTTGAAGACGCCGGAGACCACGTAGACCTCCTCGGGGCCGGGTTCGTGCACGTCGATCCCCTGCCAGTGAGCTCCTGGGTCCATCTCCAGCACGCAGGCCTTCGCGCCGTTGTCCCCTTGCCACAACATGCGCGCCCGGATGCCCGGGAAGAGGTCGGTCACCGGGGCGTCCTCGACGGAGGACCACACGTACGCGGAGATGCTCTGTTCTGTCGTCATGGTGCCAGCGTGGCGGCCGGTCGGGGCCCCCGCCGAGTGTCAGGAATGACATCATCAGGTACTTTCGTGCCATGCATCGGGTGACCGCGCTGATCCGCCCGCCGCAGTCGACGTTCGAGCTCGGCTGCGCGGCCCAGGTGTTCGGGATCGACCGGCCGGGGCTCCCGGCCCGCTACACCTTCACCGTGTGCACGGAACGGCCGGGCCCGGTCGCCACGTACGCCGGCTACGACATGCTCGTGACCGACGACCTCGACGCGCTCGACCACGCGGACACGGTGATCGTCCCCGGCTGGCTGCCCGCCACTGACCCGCCCTCGCCGGCGGTCGTCCAGGCGCTGCAGCGGGCCCACGCCCGGGGCACTCGGGTCGTCAGCATCTGCTCGGGCGCGTTCGCGCTGGCCCACGCCGGGCTGCTGGACGGGCGGCGGGCGACCACGCACTGGGCCCTGGCGGACGAGCTGGCCGCGCGTTTCCCGCACGTACGGATCGACCCGGACGTGCTGTACGTCGACCACGGCGACGTGGCGACCAGCGCCGGCGCAGGGGCCGGCATCGACCTGTGCATGCACCTGGTGCGCAGCGACCAGGGCGGGTCGTACGCGGCGCACATCGCACGGACCATGGTCATGCCGCCCCACCGCGAGGGCGGGCAACTGCAGTATTCCGCGCCGTCGCACCCCGCGCAGATCGACGGCACGCTCGGGCCGCTGCTGGAGTGGGTCACCGGGAGGCTCGGCGAAGCGGTGACCGTCGAGGGCATGGCCGCGCACGTGGGCCTGTCGCCGCGCACGCTCACCCGCCGGTTCGTCGACCAGCTCGGCATCAGCCCGGGGCAGTGGCTGCTGGCCCAGCGGATCGCCACGGCCAGGGACCTGCTGGAGTCGTCGGACCTGCCGTTGGACGCGGTCGCCCGCCGCGTCGGCCTTTCCTCGGCCACCAATCTCCGCAGGCGTTTCCTCAACGCCCTCGGCACGACACCGGGCGCCTACCGGCGGGCGTTCCGGGCCCGTCCACGGTGACGGCGCTGTTTCTCCCGCCGGATCTCACGACGAGCCGTTGCGGGCCGTCGGCGGGGAGACGCAGATCACATCACACTTCGCCGGGCGGCGTCGTCGAGGGGGTGTAAGTCCAACGAAGGAGATGATCCCATGGAAGCCCGTCTGGACTTCTTCGCCAACCCCGTCGCGGCGAAGGTCTCGAAGTACATCTTCTCCGCGGGCAAGGTCGTGCTCGACTCGGCCCTGCCCGCGACCACGCAGCAACTGGTGGCGCTGCGCGTCAGCCAGATCAACGGCTGCGGATTCTGCGTCGACATGCACACCAAGGACGCCGCGCACGCCGGGGAGTCGTCGGTGCGCCTCAACCTGGTCGCGGCCTGGCGGGAGGCCACGGTGTTCACCGACGCCGAGCGGGCCGCCCTGGAGCTGGCCGAGCAGGGCACCCGCATCGCCGACGGCGGCACGGGCGTCACCGACGAGGTCTGGGCGCACGCCGCCAAGCACTACGACGAGGACCAGCTCGCCGCCCTGGTGTCGCTGGTCGCCATGATGAACACCGTCAACCGGCTCAACGTCATCGTCCGCCAGCCCGCCGGCGGCTACGAGCCCGGCAAGTGGGGGTAGTCACGTCCGTTCGGCGCCCGCCGCGAGCAGCTTCTGAGCCAGCTCGCGGCAGCGCCCGCCGAGCTCGGGAGGGTCGAGCACCTCGAAGTCGTGCCCCAGCAGGAGCACGTGCAGGAGCACCATGTCGAGGTTCGCACCGCCGCTGAGCACCTCGCACCGCTCGGCGCCGCGCGGCCGCACCATGGCCGCCGACGCCGGCACCTGCGCACGCACCGTGCCGGCCGGGGCGTGCACGAGGAAACGTGCCTGGTGCGGGTAGACGCGGCTGGCCACGCTTTCCTGCACGTACGCCGCCGCGTCGGGGGCCGCGCGCGGACGGAAGCGCCAGGTCCGTGCCGTCACGCCGGTCATCCGGTCGACGCGGAAGCTGCGCCAGCCGTCGCGGTCGAGGTCGTAGGCGAGGAGATACCAGCGCAGGTCGGAGGCGACCAGACGGTACGGCTCCACCCGCCGCCGTCGCAGTTCGTCGCCCGACGGGTAGTCGAAGCCGGCCTCGACCTCGTCGCGGCAGGCCCTGGCCAGCGTCATGAGCACCTCGGGGTCGATCGGCGTGCGTCCCCTGCCGAACGACTCGACCGAGCCGGAGAGGGCGCGTATCTCGTGCCGCAACCGGGTGGGCAGCACCTGGTCGAGCTTGGTCATCGCCCGGAGCGCCGCGTCGCCGGCTCCGGCGAGCGCTCCGCCCGCGCCGGCGAGCAGCGAGACCGCGGTGGCGATGGCCTCCTCGTCGTCGAGCAGGAGCGGCGGCAGGTCCTGGCCGCGGCCGAGCGTGTAACCGCCACCGACGCCCTGGGTGGCGTGCACCGGGTAGCCGAGCGTACGCAGCCGCTCGACGTCGCGGCGTACGGTGCGGGGCGTGACCCCCAGGCGGCCGGCGAGCTCGGGGCCGGTCCACACCTGGCGCTGTTGCAGCAGCCCGAGCAGAGTGAGCACCCGCTCGGTCGTGCCCCGCTCCTCGGGACTCACCACGTCCATGGTGCCCACCTTGCCAGATAGCGGACCGATCCTGTCCGCTGGAAGCGTGACAGTGGCTGCATGGACACAGCGACACCCGACTGGAACCACTCACTGCGCGAGCAGGCGGAGTGGCATTGGAATCACCACCTCAGGCGGAGGCTCGACGGCCTCACCGACGAGGAATATCTCTGGTCACCGGTGCCGGACGCCTGGAGCGTGCGGCCGCGCGGCACCTCGACGACGCCCATGAACGCCGGCGCCGGGGACTACACGATCGACTACGCCTTCCCCGAACCGTCCCCCGCGCCATTCACCACGATCGCCTGGCGGCTCGGCCACGTCATCGTCGGCGTGCTCGCCATGCGCAACGCGGCGCACTTCGGCGCGCCGCCGGCGTCGTACGAGAGCTGGGAGTACGCGGGCGACGCGGCCACCGCGCTCGACCAGCTGGAGACCCAGTTCGACGTCTGGCTGACCGGGGTGCGCGGCCTCGGCGAGGCCGGCCTCGCGGTCCCGGTCGGCGAGAAGGAGCCCTACCCCGACGCGCCCATGGCGGATCTGGTCCTGCACATCCACCGTGAGCTGATCCACCACATGTCCGAGGTGTGCCTGCTGCGCGACCTCTACCTGCACATGAACGCCGCGAAGGGAACAGCCCGATGAGCCGCGAGATCCAGGTCACCTTCGACGCCCACGACCCGAAGGCGCTGTCGACCTTCTGGCGTGACGCGCTCGGTTACGTCCACCCCGGACCGCCCGGCGTGGACCTGCCCGAGGGCGCCGACCCGCTGGCCGCGTGGGACGACTTCCTTGAACGCACCGGCGTGCCCGAGGACCGGCGCAACATGGCGTCGGCCCTCCAGGACCCGGACGGACGGGGCCCGCGCCTGTTCTTCCAGCGGGTGCCGGAGGACAAGATGGCCAAGAACCGGGTGCACCTGGACATCCGCGCGGCTCCTGGACTGGAGGGAGCCGCACGGATGGCCGCGCTGGAAGCCGAGTGCGACCGGCTCGTCGCGCTCGGAGCCAAGCGGGTACGCCGCCACGAACCCGACCGGTGGATGAGCGCCGGATTCATCGTGATGACCGACCCGGAGGGCAACGAATTCTGCCTGGACTGACGTTCCCCTGACGGGGACGGCGTCAGTCGAAGAGACCCAGCCCGAGCAGGTCCACCAGGCGGTTCAGCTGCGGCCGCGCGTTGCGGATGACGGCTGAACCGCCTGCGGCGAAGGACTGCAGGGCCCGGATCGCCGACACGTCGGCGAAGGTGACCCCGCTGACGTCGATGATCAGGTGATCGTCGATGTAGCGGGCCTCGGTCAGTGTGCGCAGGAGCTCTCCGCTGTTGCTGGAGTCGATCTCACCTATGAGGTTGATCACGGAAGGCCCGGCGTTGATCGTGCAGGTGACCTGCAGAATGTTGTCCACGTACAAAAGATGCTCCGGCGTGGGCGGAGGCGCTGACAAGACCATGTCACCCTCGTCGGCGACCGAGGTGTCGACTGTGGTGGTGTGTCTGTCTCGGCGTACGTGCCGAGCTGGGTTAATCGGGCGGCGCGATCCGTAAGCCGGGCGCGGCTTGACGTTGTGCCTCGCGTGCAACATCGCTTCCCCCCTGATCATGACGGGCTGTGGGCCTGGGCGGCTCGACACCTCTACGGTAAACTAGTAAGAACAATACCGGAATAGCTTTTCCTCAATCAAACTTCGCGCGACGATGTGCAGGCCACGCTATGCTGCTGGTCATCTCAACACAGGGAGGAGTCGCACAGGCATGGACAACGATGGTGGGCGTCGTGCAGGGTGGACGTTCCTGACCAACCACGCACGGGTGCTCCTGGCCATCGCCGTGGACCCCAAGGTGCGTGTGCGTGACATCGCCTCGACGATCGGCATCACGGAGCGCGCCGCCCAGAGCATCGTGTCGGACCTGGAGGAAGCCGGCTACATCCAGCGCAACCGGGTGGGACGCCGCAACCACTACCACATACAGCCCGGCGTGACCTTCCGTCACCACACCGAGGCCGACATGCCCGTGCAGGTGCTGATCGACATCTTCACCCATCGCGACCTGCCCGCGGGCGGTGCGAGCTCCTCCGTCCTGTCGATCACCGAGAACCGCGGCGAGGCACGTTAGCCGCTGGACACATCCGCCGCCGATCTGTCACCATCTGAGCCATGATCGTGAGAAAGGACGACGCCACCCGCATCCGGTGAGCGTCCACGTGCAGCGGGAAGCTGCCGCAATCCGCGAAAGCTGGCTGGGCAGGGCGTTGTCGACGCGGCCCGCCGACCGTCCGGCCGCAGAGGCCGCCATCTCGGGGCTCTACCGCCTGATCGGCCTGCCCCGACCCCGTTTCCACTGGGTCTCCTCGCCCGCGAAGGGCCTGGCCACCGTGCCGCCGGGGACCCGGACCCGGGAGGACATCGACCGCCTCACCGAGTGGCCCGTGCCCAGGCGGCTGTCCGCGCTCGCGGGCACGCTGCGCCATGAGCTCGACGCCCGGCTCAGGCCACGCGGGCGGCCGTTCGACCAGATCGTCCGCCGTACGACGTACCTCCCGCTCCAGCGCTCCGTCACCAGCACCCTCCTCCCACCGCTGAACGCGGCGCACGAGTCGCGGGTGTTCCGGCGCGCCTGGTACGACACGCTCTCCGTCGCCTGGATCGCCGAGTACGACGCCCTGCGCCGGGCCGCCGGCGCGGTCTTCACCGGCGAGCACCGCCGGCTCCTCGCTCTGTGGACGGCCGCGACCACGTCGTGCGGCTGGTGGTGGCCGAGGGAGGACACGTGCGTGGTCTCCGAGCGGCCCGTCACCCTGCACACCGAGGTGTGGGGCGAGAACGGAGAGGTCCGCCCGCACCACGCGGACGGCCCCGCCGTGCGCTACTCCGACGGCTGGGACCTGCACGCCTGGCACGGCAGGCCGGTGCCCGCCTGGGTGATCACGGATCCGAGCGTACGGCGCATCGCGGACGAACCGAACGTGGAGGTCAGGCGGTGCGCGATCGAGCACATCGGCTGGCCCGCGTACGTCGACCAGGCCGGGCTGCGGCTCGTCGCCAGGGCGCCCGACCCCGGCAATCCAGGCTGCGAGCTGCAGCTCTACGACATGCGAGCGGGAACGAGGGTGCTGCTCGCCGTCAACGGATCACAGGAGCGCGACGGTCACCGGCGCCGCTACGGGCTCACCGTGCCGGCCTTCGACGACCCGATCGCCGCCGCCGGCTGGACCTACGGGCTGTCCGCCGAGCACTACTCCCTTCTCCAGCGAAGAACCTGAGGTGATCATCATGACCGTGACTCTCGCCACCTTGACCCGGCGGACCGGCCTCACCGTGCTCGACCACCTCGAGCAGTCGGTCCGCATCCCCGTCGTCGACGGCCTCCAGGCCCAGGGCGACCTCATCGTCATCCCGCTCGCGATGCTCGCAGGCTCCGTCGGGGCCGGGCGCGACACCGTGTGGCAGCCCGTGCCGTCGGCGGGCGTCGAGTTGCTGCGCGGAGAGGCCGGCGGCAACCCGCACACGCTCGTCGCCGACCCCGGCACGTGCCTGTGGACGACGCAGGTGGCCGATCCGGATCACCTGGCGATCGCCATGTTCGAGGCGCGGGACACCGTCTACCTGCTGCACCCCGAACACGGAGGTACGGGCTGCGCGCCGGGCACGTACGTGGTGCGGCGCCAGCGCGAGCGCGAAGGCCCCAGGATGCGCCTGGTCGCCGACTGACCGTCAGGCGCGCAGGCCGTGGGCCTGGGCCAGCAGCTCGGCCGAGCGCATCCAGGCCTTCCTGTCGGGAGCGGCGAACGCGACGATCAGCTCGTCGGCCTGGGCGTGCTCGGCGAAGCGGGCGACGTAGGCCTCGACCTCGTCCGGGTCGCCGACGGCGGAGTATTTCGCCATCTGCACGAGCTGCTGCCCGGCCGGCGACTCCAGGATCATGTCGGCCTCCTCCGGCGTGAACGTGCGCCCCCGCCCGAGGAACCTGGTCACCCTGAGCCGCTTGGACTCCAGGAACTGCTCCTCGGCCTCCTCCTTCGTCTCGGCGGCGATCACGTTGAGCGCCGCGATGACGTGGGGCCGGTCGAGCTGCGCCGACGGCTTGAAGTCGCGCCGGTAGACGGCCACGGCCTCCTCCAGCGCGGTGGGCGCGAAGTGCGAGGCGAACGCGTACGGCAGGCCGAGCGCCGCCGCGAGCTGCGCCCCGAACAGGGAGGAGCCGAGGATGTAGAGCGGCACGTCGGTGCCCTTGCCCGGCGTGGCGTCGACGCCGGGGATGCGCGACTCGCCCGTCAGGTACCCCTGCAGTTCGAGCACGTCCTGCGGGAACGAGTCGGCGGAGGCGGGGCTGCGGCGCAGGGCCCGCATGGTCTGCTGGTCGCTGCCCGGAGCCCGGCCGAGACCGAGGTCGATGCGGCCGGGGTGGAGGGTCTCCAAGGTGCCGAACTGCTCGGCGATGGTCAGCGGCGCGTGGTTGGGGAGCATGACGCCGCCCGCGCCGAGGCGGATGGTGCTGGTGTGCGCGGCGACGTGGGCGATCAGCACGCTGGTCGCCGAGGACGCGATGCTCGGCATGTTGTGGTGCTCGGCGTACCAGATGCGTTGGTAGCCGAGCTCCTCCGCACGCTGGGCGAGGGCGACGCTGGCGGTGAAGCTGTCGCGCGCCGTCTCGCCCTCGCCGATGTGGGCCAGATCAAGGATGGACAGCGGCAGAGCCATGAGCACGCGCCTTTCGAGAAGTACGGATGGCTCTGTGCAACATCGTACGAGGCGCGGATATTTCGCCGGGCCCCCACAGGCCCGGCGATGATCACGAGGCGGTGCAGGTGAGGGTGGACGGAGTGCCGTTCTGACCGCTGTGAGAGGCGAGGAAGCCGAACGTGGTGCTGCCGCCCGCCGCCACGGCGCCGTTCCAGCCGAGGTTGGTCACGGAGACGGACCCGCCGCCGCCGGCCAGGGTGCCGTTCCACAGCTGCGAGATCGTCTGCCCGCTGGGGAACGTCCAGCCGACCTGCCAGCCGCCGATCGCGGACGAGCCCGTGTTCGTGACGGTGACCTCGCCCTGGAAGCCGCCCTGCCACTCGCTCGTCACCTTGTACGCCGCCGTGCACCCGCCCTCGCCGGGCGTCGGCGTGTCGGTCGGCGTGACCGTGACGGTGGGCGTGACCGTCGGTGAGGGCGCGGCCATGGCCAGGTCGTACGCCCGCTGCGGCACGAACTGCCCGGCGGTCGCGATGCACCCGTCGGCCTCGCCGGGTGGCTTGACCCACAGGTAGGCGGCGATCGCGGAGTCACCGGTGTCCGTGGTGCTCCAGATGCCCGTGGCGCGGCCGGGCGGGTCGCACCACTCGCTGCCGGAAGGGCCGTTGCCGTTGCGGCTGGTGTCGATGACCGCCTTGAGCCGGGACACGCCGGTCGCCGCGATCACGCTCTTCGCGTACGACACCAGGCCGGGCGTCGACCGGTAGTTCGAGGTGTTGACCGCGATGCCGTCGGCGCTGCCGGACACGTCGGCGCCGTTCAGCCTGGAGGCGGCCTCCGAGGCGGACAACCAGGCGTCGTGCCCGACGTCGAAGTAGACCTTGGCCTGCGACGACGTGGCCCTGAACGTTCTGCCCGCGTACGCCATGGAGGCCTGGACCTCGGCCTGTTCCGAGCCGTTCATGCAGTTGGACATGATGGCCAGTGCGTCGGGCTCCAGCACGATGGTCGCGGGCCGGCCGCCGAGCCCGGCGGCGATCTCGTCGATCCAGCCGCGGTAGGCGGCGTGGTCGGGGGCGCCGCCGGCGCTGGGGCCGCCGCAGTCGCGGTTCGGCATGGCGTACACGACCATGATGGGGATCTTGCCCGCGGCGGCTGCCGCGCCGACGTACGCGTCGACCTGGCCGCGCACGGTCGAGGGGTTGTACGTCGCGAACCACCTGCCCTGCGGCACGGCGGCGATGCGGTCCCTGATCACGGAGGTACGGCTGTCGCTGGGGTTGGCGGCCACCCATTTGGCGGCGTTCGTCTGGGGATCGACGTAGAAAGCGGAGTCGGCGGCCCTGGCCGTGGAGGAGGACAGGACGACCGCTCCCGCCGCGACCGTGGCGGCCGCGGTGAGGAGCACCGCCAGCAGGGGGTTCCTGCGAGACATGGGTTCTACTCCGTCCGTCATGTGGGAGCGCTCCCACGGGCACTTCGGATCGTAGGTAGCCCTCATCCCCCGCACCAAGACCTCCGATCGATCACCACGGCGTATCCGCAGGCCAACCTGGCTTCGGGAGCTGAAACTTTCAGCCGGCCAGGCACGCCTCGAAGACCGCGGTGAGGCGGTCGACGTCGGCCGGCGTGGGGTCCTGCGGACCGAGGCGGCGGCGGGTGGCGCCGATGCCGAGGAAGACCGCCGTGGCCATGCGGGCCCTGTGCTGCGCGTCAGGGCCATGAAGCTGCTCGGCGATGGGGTTGAGCACGGCGGTGATGAGCCGCTCACGAGCCAGGGACCGCACCTCGGGATGGGCGGCGGAACGTTCGAGCGCCCGCAGGATCGGGTTGTCGGGCGGTCGCCGCATCCGCTCGGCGGCATATTCGGCCAGCCGGCGCGGCAGGGCGTCGGCGCCGCCCTCGAACAGGGCGCTGAGCGTCGGCTCCCCCTGCAGAACGGCGGCGAAGAGCCCGGCCTTGGAACCGAAGTAGCGGCCCACCAGGGCGACGTTGGCCTCGGCCGCCGCAGCGATCATGCGAACGGTCACCGTCTCGTAGCCCTGCTCGCCGAACAGCGTGCGCGCCGCCTGCAGGATGCGTTCGCGCGTCGCCTCACGGTCGCGCGGCCTGGCTCCCGCCTCCATTGCCTGGGCGTCCATACCAGAACTCTAGTCACCACGGCCTCCACCTGCGGCTGCGCGCTCCCACCCCCCTCCTTGCCGCGCGGCTAGTAAACAGGCGTATACTCCGTTGGGTCACGACTGTATTCAGGGGGGATGTGGTGTCTTGGTAGCCCAGGCACATACGGCGGCCCCCACGAAGCGGCAGTACACGCACCGCGAAATCCTCGAGGTCATGTCCGGGCTGATGCTCGCGATGCTCACGTCGATGATCTCGACTTCCGTGGTGGGCACCGCGCTGCCGACGATCGTGGGGGAACTCGGGGGTCAGGACCAGTACTCATGGGTCGCGAGCGCGACCATGCTGACGATGACGGTCTCCACGCCGTTGTGGGGCAAGCTGTCCGACCTGTTCGGGCGCAAGCTGCTCTTCCAGAGCGCTCTGGGGTTGTTCGTCGCCGCGTCCCTCGTCGCCGGGATGTCCCAGGACATCGGGCAGCTCATCGCGGCACGGGCCGTGCAGGGGCTCGGTGTCGGCGGCCTGTCGGCGCTGTCGCAGGTGATCCTCGGGGACATCGTCTCGCCCCGCGAGCGCGGCCGCTACTCCGGTTACATGGGAGCGGTCTTCGGGATCTCCACGGTCGCCGGCCCCCTGCTCGGCGGGTTCATCGTGGACGCCGACTGGCTGGGCTGGCGCTGGTGCTTCTACGTGGTCGTGCCGTTCGCCGTGGTGGCCTTCCTGGTGATCCAGAGGGTGCTCAAGCTGCCGGCCACCAAGCGGGACACCTCGATCGACATCTGGGGCGCCACGACCATCACGGCCGCCGCGAGCGCGCTCATGCTGCTGCTGACGCTCGGCGGCAACACGTTCGAGTGGGACTCGGTCTGGACCTACTTCCTCGCGTCCATCGCCCTGCTCATGCTGGCGCTCGCGGTGTTGTCCGAGCGGACCGCGCGCAACCCGATCCTGCCGCCGCGGTTGTTCCGCAACCGTACGTTCGTGCTCACCAGCATCGCCTCCCTGTTCGTCGGCATGGCGATGTTCGGCGCGATGATCTACCTGCCGCAGTACCTGCAGAACGTCAAGGGCCTCAGCCCGACCGACTCGGGGCTGATGACGCTGCCCATGGTGGCGGCGCTGTTCGTGTCCGGTGTGGTCTCCGGGAAGATCGTCACCAAGACCGGCAGGTGGAAGCTGTTCCCCGTCGCGGGCATGCTGATCGTGGCCGCCGGGCTGTTCCTGCTGTCGAAGCTGCACGTCGACTCCGGCGAGTGGCTCATCGGGTTCGACGTGGCGGTGCTGGGCACCGGGCTCGGCATGTCCATGCAGATGCTGATCCTCGCCGCCCAGAACGGCTCCGAGCCGCGTGACATGGCCTCCACCACGGCCGGCGTCTCGTTCTTCCGCTCGCTGGGCGGCGCCGTCGGCGTGGCCGCGTTCGGCGCCATCCTGACCAACCGGCTCAAGGACGAGATGGCCGAGATGCTGAAGGCCGCGAAGATCGCGCTGCCCGGCGGCTCCGACTTCAAGCTCGGCAGCCCCGAAGCCATCCAGCGGCTGCCCGAACCCGTCAAGCACATCGTGCTGGAGTCGTTCACGCGCGGCATGGAGACCGTGTTCATGGTGGGCGTGCCCATCGCTCTGCTCGGGTTCGTGGCCACGTTGTTCCTCAAGGAACTGCCGCTGCGCGGGTCCGCCGTGACGGCGCCGCCCGAACCGAAACCGCTCGGCAAGGACGATCTGGTGCTGGCCGGGCTGCTGCTGGAGCTCGTGGCCCAGCGCGTCGAGCGGGCGAACGGCGAGCGCTCCGCGCTGCTCACCGCCGTCGCCAGGATGGCGCCGCCGGACGGCCGTACCGAAGGCGAACGGGCCAGGTCGGTCGCCCAGGACGTGCTGCGGCCCACCTCGCGCGCGCTGATCGCGCAGGCCGCGCCACCGCAGAAAGACCTTGTCACGAGAGGACTCTCGCAATGATCCGCAAGTTCGTCGGCGCCGTCGCGGCCTCGCTGGCCGCCCTGGCCGGGTTGTGGCTGATGATCGCGCCTTTCGCCCTCGGCACCCAGCCGGAGACCGGCGACTGGACGGACACCACCCGGTCCGAGTTCTTCACCGGGCTCGGCGTGGCCGTCGTGGGGCTGGCGGGGGCGATCGCGTTCGCGCTGGCCATCCACGCGGACCTGGTGGCGCGGGGCCTGGTCGAGGTGAGGCGGCGCGAACCCGAGCCGGAGCCAGTGCCCGCCCCCGCGCCGCAGACGTCGTCCGCGGAGCTGGCCGCCCTGCTCGCCCCGCTCGTCGAGGCGCTGCGCGAGGACCTGAACAACAACCCGCGCCCCAACGGCAAAGGCTCCCTGGTGGGAATGGAGGAGAACCGGTGAAGGCCAAGCTGGGCGTATCCGCCCTCGTCCTGCTGTTCCTCGGCGGCCTGTGGCTCGTCGCGGCCCCGTTCGTGGTCGGCTACCAGCCCCGCGGCGCCGCCTACGTGGACGCGACCGTCAACGACCTGTGGATCGGCGGCTCGCTCGCCGCGCTCTCGTTCGTGTCCCTCGTGATCTACGCCGCGGACGCGCTGCGCGAGCTGTCCCGCCGCGGCAAGCACGCCGACACCTGACGAGAGACCCGCCGTGTTCGGCAGTGGCACGGACCCGCGCTGGGGGCCGTCGGAAGGCCGGCTCCCCGCAGGGCGGTTCGAGATCGGCAAGGACGGCGCCGGCCTTCTCGTCGTGGGATACGACGGAACGGGCCCGAGCCGCAACGCGCTCGCGTACGCGGCCGGGCTCGCCCGCAGGGACGAAGCCGCGCTGGTCGTCGTCTTCGTGGAGTCCTTCTACACCCCGTCGCTGTGGTTCTTCGCCGGCTCGCCCCTCATCCCCGACGCGGCGGCCGACCTCACCGAGGACCTCAGGGACGAGCTGAGGGGCGCGGGCGTCCCCTGGCGGTTCGTCAGCGTACGCGGTGACGCGGCGCGGGAGCTGGAGACGCTGGCCGGCGCCTACAGGGCCGACGCCATCGTGGTGGGCCGCTCGCGTTCCACGCTGGGCGGCTCGGTGGCGGCCAAGCTCGCCAGACGGGCTCGCCGTACGGTGCTGGTCGTCCCCTGACCAGCTCCGACGTCGCATATGGTGGCCAGATGAAACGTACTGCCGCCATGGCGTTCGTGGTGCTCGCGTCCGTTTCGTGTGGGGCTCAGGAGCAGGCCGCGTCGTCCACGACCGCCGTTCCCGTCCCTCCCGCGTCCGACCCGGCATCCGAGACGCAGACTCCCGTTGCCGTCACGCCCGAGCCCGAGCCGACGGGCCCGCCGCCCTTCAGCTCCCAGGTCTCCCGGGTCACCCGCGACCGCCTGCCGCACTCGTGGCAGCCCGGCTGCCCGGTCTCCTACCGGGACCTGCGGCTGGTCACGCTGTCGTACTGGGGGTTCGACGGCAAGCCGCACACCGGGGAGCTGGTGGTGCGCAAGACCGTCACCGACGACATCGTGACGGTCTTCGAGAAGCTGTACGACTGGCGCTGGCCGATCCGGCAGATGAAGCTGGTCGACGCCTACAAAGCGGACGACTACGACTCGATCGACGCCGACAACACCTCGGCCTTCAACTGCCGCCGGGCCACCGGATCCAGCAATTGGTCGAACCACGCCTACGGGGAAGCCATTGACATCAATCCCCGCGAGAACCCGTACGTCACCGCAAGCGGCAGCACCGCACACCAGAACGCGAAAAAGTTCACTAAGCGTCCAACTAAGGGTAAAGGTGTGATAAATCCGGGAGACAAGGTCGTCAAGGCGTTCGCCCGGGTCGGCTGGGAGTGGGGCGGCTACTGGTCGGGCACCAAGGACTACCAGCATTTCTCCAAGGGTGGAGGCTGACGATCACGCTATGACGGTCAGAGACGGCGACGGCTGGACCGAATGCGCCCTGGGGCACCGCCATTGGGGCATCCACGGCGCTTCGGGGCTTCTCGTCGTACACCATGACGACCTTGGCGTCCCGCACGTGCTCATGCAGAAACGCGCCGTGTGGAGCCACCACGGCGGCACGTGGGGCCTGCCGGGCGGGGCCCGCGACAGCCACGAGGACGCCGTCACCAGCGCGCTGCGCGAGGCTCACGAGGAGGCCGCGCTGGCCGGCGACGCGCTGCGCGTACAGGGTGTCTATCTCGACGACCACGGCGGGTGGGCGTTCGAGACGGTGATCGCCGAGTCGGCCGAGCTCCTGGCCGCCGCGCCCGCCAACGCCGAGAGCGACGAGCTGCGCTGGCTGCCGCTGCCCGAGGTCACCGGCAGGAACCTGCATCCCGGCTTCGCCGCGACGTGGGGCGAGGTGTCGGCGGCGATCGCGCCCGAGACCATCGTCCTCGACGTCGCCAACATCGTCGGCGCGCGGGCCGAGCACGGCTGGTGGCGCGACCGGCTGGGCGCGGCCACCCGCCTGCTCCAGGACGTCTCGCGGCGCCGGCTTGAACACCCGGTGCTCGCCCAGTGGTTCCCCAGGGTGGTGGCGGTCGTCGAGGGCGCGGCCAAGAACGCGCCCGACGTGCCGGGCATCCAGGTGGTGGCGGCGACCGGCAGCGGCGACGACGCGATCGTCGACGTCGTACGCAGGGCCAGGCCGTGGGAGCGCGTGGTCGTCGTCACCGCGGACCGGGGGCTGAAGGAGCGTGTCGGCGCGCTGGGAGCCGAGACCATGGGCCCGAAGTGGCTCCTGGCCCAACTCGGCGCCTGAGCTCCGCCGAGGGACTTCGCAGGCGTCAGCGGTCGTCGGGCGTGACGCTGTCGAAGGCGAACTTGAGCCGCGTCACCTCGAGCACCCGCTGCAGCACCCCGTGCACCCCGACGAGCCCTAACGACCCGGCGTGCTCGGCCACCCTGCGGCGGTGCTCCACCAGCACCCACAGCCCGCTGGAGTCGCAGAACTCGAGTCCGGACGCGTCGATGACGACCTGGAAGAAACCCTCGGCGTAGAGCTTGACCAGCCACTCCTTGAGCAGCGGCGCCGTGAGCTTGTCGAGGTCGCCGTCGAGCCGCACCAGCACGCGGCCCTGCGCGCGCATCACCTCGACGTCGAGATCCGCCACCTCCTGAACGTACACCCCTGCCACCACAGCCGCTATCGTGGTTTCCGCACGGGAGGGTTCGCATAGTGGACGAGTGCAGCCGCCTTGAAAGCGGCCAGGTCAGCGATGGCCTCGTGGGTTCGAATCCCACACCCTCCGCTAGGCCGGCAGCGCGCCTGGGCGCGCGCCCCGATCACACCGTCATCGGCAGGCTGCGGTCCAGGCCGGTGTTGTGCAGCAGCCGGGACATGAACGGGCGGGGCGCTTTCAGCGCCAAGGTGATGCCCATCGACCGGGCGCGGCGCTGGATGCCGACCAGAACGCCCACGCCGCCGGCGTCGCAGAAGGACACCTGCGACAGGTCGAGGATGAGCAGGCTCGTGCTGTAGTGCAGCGTGCTCAGCAGTTGCCGGCGGAGCGCTGCGCTGGTGAAGATGTCGATTTCGCCGGACAGACGGACGGTGGTCGGCTTTGACGGGTCGGCCACGCCGAGTGGCGCCGGGTCGATAACGGTCAGGGCGGATCCCTTTCGAGAAGCTGGATGGGGATGAGATGCCTGCCGGCTGGAAACCGGTCCGCCGCCGGAACGGGCGGGTCCCACTACCGTCTGACCCGGTCGGCAGACGGAACGCGGGTCACGCAAATGCCGATGGCCGTCTGGTCCGGAGGGCGGCTGCTGGTCGGTGACCGACCCGCCCTCGTTCTCCCAGCGGGCCGTGCCGTCGGCGGCCGTACCGCGCATAGGCCGAACGGGGTCGGGCGGCAAGCGCGCACCGGTGAGAGCGTCGTCGACGCTCCACCCGGCGGTGTCCTGGGCGGTGAGCTTGAGCGTGGCCTCAGCAGGACCGGCGGCGGTGTCCGGCGGGATGACCAGCAGGACGACCGGCTCGCCGGCCGCGAAAACGAGAGTGATCAGGCGCGGGTCGGTATGGCGGAACCAGCCGATGCGGACCTGACGCCCGCGTGCCGGGATCCGGTGCGGGATGCTCTGCCACGCATCGCCATGGAGGCCGATGCGGAGCGTGACACGGCCGAGCAGCCGGTCGACGGCGGCGATGAGGCCGGGCAGTTCAGTGGCCGCGTCGCGGGAGTAGGGCCACCAGGCCCCGTCTACCACGGCTCGCCGATCCAGTACCGGGTAGAGACCGAGCCGTAGCGCGGAATCGACCCGGGGGATCGCGGATGAGGTGGGGCTGAGCGGTGCGGGTGGAGAAAGAAGTGCCGGCGTCATGGTCGCCTGACCTGTCCGGGCCCCGAAGAGGCCTGTGGTGGTTCGCCGGGGGCGACGCAGACCTGAGTGCCAACGCTCGATAAGTCCTCGGTACCTTCAGGCTACCTCCTCCTGCCGGGATTCCCGAATTACGGGCCGACCGGGTGACTTCCGGAAACAGGTCCGCAGAGATCACGCAACCGGCCGGAAACATCTTCCGGAAACACACGCCGGTCGCGGGACGGGTCCCGGACGCGCGTCACATCGTCCAGGTGTAGGTGGCGGCGAACGTGCGGTCGATGAACGACTGAGGCAGGCGGGGAAAGACGGCGTCCCGGAGCGCGGTCAAGGTGGCGGAGTTCCAGTGCGCGGCGGCGCCGAACTGGCGTGACCGGCGCACGATCATCTGGGTGCGGGGCGTGCGGGCACGGTCATACGCCTCCAGCCCCTCGGGCACGCCCAGCTTGTCCACCATGGCCGCGAGCGTGACCGCGTCCTCGATCGCCTGGCAGGCGCCTTGGCCCAGGTTGGGGGTCATGGCGTGCGCGGCGTCCCCGAGGATCGCCACCTTTCCGGCGACGTAGGTGGAAAGATCCGGCAGTTCGTACGAATCGTGCTGCACAACGGCGTCCTCGTGTACCGAGCTCAGCAACGCGGGGATGGGGTCGTGCCAGTCCGCGAAACGTTCGCGCAGGTGGGCCAGGTCGCCGCGGGAGCCGGCAGAAGCGTTGACGATCATGTAGCAGTAGACGCGGCCGTCGGGCAGTCGTTGATACCCGAACCGTTCGCCGCGGCCCCACGTTTCCGTGTGTCCTTCGATGGGCTGGGGTGGCGCGATGAGGCGCCAGGTGGTGTAGCCGACGTAGCGCGGCGCGGAGGCCCGCGGCCAGACGGATCGCCGGGTGACGCTGTGCACGCCGTCGGCGCCCACCACGAGGTCTGCGGTGGAGGTGCCGTTGTTGTGGACCACCGTTCCGTCGGTCCGCACCTCACGCACTTCGGTGCCGGGGCGCAGACTGTCCACCGGTACGCCCGCCCGCAGCAGGTCGACCACGTCTGCCCGATGCTGCGTCACCCACTGCCCGAAACGGCGTTTCAGATCGTCGACGTCGATGCGGGTCAGCCAGGCTCCGCTCTTGTGCCGGATGCCGGGGAGCGGATCGGACAAGCCTCTGGCACGCAGGACGTCGCCGAGTCCGAGCAGGTCCAGCGCGCGCAGGCCATTGGGCTGCACCACCAGTCCCGCACCCACCTCGGTGAACTCGGGGGCCCGTTCCAGGACTTCCACCTGCCAGCCACGCTGGTGGAAGGCGATGGCCGCGGTGAGCCCGCCGATACCGCCGCCCACGATGACCGCTTTCATTGCTGACTCTCCCGTGTGGTCGTTCGGCGCAAACCGAAGCCTTTAGGCTCTAAAATTGCTTATAGGCATTAAGCAACCATACGGCGTCTAGGCTGTCAATCGACGAGGCACGCAACGAGAAGAGGGCCCACGGCCGCCGCCATGGAGCACGCCGGAAACGCCGATAGCCGGCCGACGAGTCGACCGGCTATCGGATGGATGGTGCGCGTCGGCAGCGTCCCTACGCGGGCACGCGACCGCCTACGCGCCGCCGGCGACGGACGGCCGGCGGAAAGGAATGAGCCGCGGTGCGGGCCCGCCGTACGAGCCCCCGCGGCCTCACTCGGGCAGACCCGCGAAGCCGTCGCCCACGCTGGCGGCCAGCTGCAGGTAGGAGTCCCTGGTGGTCTCCTGGAGCCGGTCCAGGTCCATCTCCGCGCCCTCTTCCAGGTGCGGGTCGTACGGCACCCGGATCACCGCGCGGCACCGGGCGGCGAAGTGAGCCTCCAGCTTCTTGATGTCGACCGCCGACTTCGAGCGGGGCCTGACGCTGCACAGCACCACGGTCGCGTTCTTCACCAGGTCGCCGTACTGATGCGCCTCAAGCCAGTCGAGCGTCGCCGACGCCGCCCTGGCGCCGTCCACGGACGGCGAGCTGACCAGCACGATCTGGTCGGCGAGCCCGAGCACGCCGCCCATGGCGGAGTGGAGCAGGCCGGTGCCGCAGTCGGTGATGCAGATGGAGTAGAAGTTCTCCAGCACCTGGGAAACGGCCTGGTAGTCGCCGCCGCTGAACGCCTCGGACACCGACGGGTCGCGGTCGGAGGCGAGCACCTCAAGCCGGGAGGCCGCCTGCGAGGTGAACGCCCTGATGTCGACGTAGCGCTTGACCTGGTCACGCTCGTTGAGCAGGTCCCGCACGGTCGCCGACGTCTCCAGCACCAGTTTGTCGGAGAGCGTGCCCCTGTCGGGGTTGGCGTCCACAGCGATGACCCGGTCGCCGCGGATCTGGGCGAGGGTGGCGCCGAGGCCGACCGTGGTCGTGGTCTTGCCCACGCCACCCTTGAGGCTCAGCACGGCCACGCGGTGGTGCCCGGCGGTCACCGGGGTGCGGGCCCTGGTGACCAGCTCGCGGCGGCGGCGCACCTCCGGGGGTTCGCCCGGCTTGATCCAGCCTCCCGACGCCTTGTACACCACCCGGCGCCACCCCTTGGAAGGAGCGTTACGCCGTCCGCGTAGCAGGGACTCCGGGTCGAGGCTCTCGGCGGTCGGCTTGCCGGTGACCGGGGGCCTCGGCGGGGCGCTGAAGACGGGGGCAGGAGCGGGACGGCGGCGCGGCGGCGGCGGGATGTCCCGGTCGGCGGGCCGCCACTCGGGCTGGTCGCCCCACGGCGACCCCTCTCGCTCGGCGGCCCGTCGTCCGGCGTCGTGCCGCGGGCCTTCCTGTCCTGCCCGGCCGTGCTGGGCTCCGCCGCCCAGCGGGTCGTCGTGGGTCGCGCGGTTCTGACGCTGCGAGCGCTCCAGCCGCATGGGGCGGTCCTGGTGCTGAGGACGGTCCTCCTGGACCGGCTCGGTCCACTGGAAGCGCTCCTCGGCCTGCGGACGTTCCTCGGCCTGCGGACGCTCCTCGGGCTCCGCGCGCTGCTCGGAGGCGGCCCAGTGCGGCCCGGAGTCGGTCCAGCGCGGGCTGTCGTTCCTCGGCAGGGTCTCGTCCGAACCGGCCCATCCCAGGGACTCGTTCCGCGGCAGGGTCTCGCCGGACCCGGCCCACGTCGGCGGCTCGTTCCTGGGCAGCGTACCGATCTCCCAGGAGGGCTTCTCCTCCGCACGCGGGCTCTCCCACGAGGGCTTCTCCTCCGCACGGGGGCTCTCCCAAGAGGGTTTCTCCTCCCAGGAAGGCTTCTCGTCCGTACGCGAGCTCTCCTCGGCGGGCTTCTCCTCCGCGCGTGGCCCCTCCTCGGACGCGGCCGGGGAACGGACCGCGAGCGGGTCCTCGCCGGACGGCACTTCGGCCGGCCCTTCCCGCAGCCCGGCGGAAGACCCGGTGGACGGGCCGGTGGACGGCGACGGCGTTGTGGACTGCTCCGCATTCTCGGAGGAGGCCGACTCCGCGGGCGATTCCGCGGGCGACTCCGTAGACGAGTTCGCGGGCGACTCCGTGGACGCCCCGGCGGGTGACCCGGCGGAGGCCCCGGCGGGCGACTCCGCGGGTGGTGGCCACTCGGATGGCGTGGGCCACGGATCGTCCGCGGGCTCCGCCGTCTTGTCCTTCCCGGCCGGCTCCGGTGGAGTGAACGACAGGGTGAAGGTGTCGGTGTCGTCAGGGCGCGGCAGCGGCTTCAGCGGGGTGTTGAACGGGTCGTCGGCGGGCCGTTCCGCCGGCTCGTCCGTCGTGGCCGATGAGCCCGCCGCGGTCTCGCCGAGCCACTGCGCGGCCTCGCTCTCCCCTTCAGGTACGTCCTCAGCCGCGGCGGCGCCGTACACGGAGTCGACGGCCGCGCGGAACAGCGGCGGCGTCGGCGTCTCGTGTTGCTGGGGCACCAGCTTCCACGGGTCCTGGGGGTACGGGGAGGCGACCGGCTCGTCGGCGGAAGCAGTCGAGGCGCTGACCGAGACGGGAGACTCCTCCGTCTCCTTGATCGCGTCGAGCCATGCCAGCTGTTCCTCGAGAGATTCTTCTCGATCGTGTCTTGCCACCGTGTTCCCCCTCGGGTGGGTCTAAAGGGGCAGCAAATACCTTGCAGGTTAACGCCACCCGCCAGTACGCAGCCCGCCAACCCACAACTTCTTTGCCCGGCTACCGTGGTTCGCATGCGAGCCATTGAGATCACCGAGCCGGGCGGCCCTGAGGTGCTGGAGTGGCACGAGGTGCCCGATCCCGAAGTCGGGCGCGGAGACGTGCTCATCGACGTGACCGCCTCCGCGGTCAATCGTGCCGATGTCCTGCAGCGTCAGGGCTTCTACGACCCGCCTCCCGGGACGTCGCCATACCCAGGGCTGGAGGCGTCGGGCGTGGTGACCGAGGTGGGCGCCGACGTCGAGCAGTTCAAGCCCGGCGACGCCGTGTGCGCGCTGCTCGGCGGCGGCGGTTACGCCGAGCGCGTAGCCGTGCCGTGGCAGCAGGTCATGCCGGTGCCCGACCGGGTGTCGCCGCGTGAGGCGGCCGGCCTTCCCGAGGTGGCCTGCACGGTGTGGTCCAACGTGTTCATGATCGGGCGGCTGCGCAAGGGCGAGACGCTGCTGGTGCACGGCGGCGCGAGCGGGATCGGCACGTTCGCGGTGCAACTGGCCAAGGCGCTCGGCTCGCACGTGGTCGCGACGGTCGGCTCGGCGGAGAAGGCGGAGCGGGTCAAGGAGCTCGGCGCCGACGAGGTGATCAACTACCGCGAGGAGGACTTCGCCGACAAGGTACGCGCCGACGTCATCCTCGACATCATGGGCGCGAAATACCTGGCGGGCAACGTCAAGGCCCTGCGCACCGGCGGGCGGCTGGTGGTCATCGGGCTCCAGGGCGGCCGCAAGGCGGAGCTCGACCTCGGCGCCATGCTCGCCAAGCGCGCCTCGGTGCACGCGGCGGGGCTGCGCTCGCGTCCCGTCGAGGAGAAGGGCATGATCGTACGCAGCGTCGTCGACAACGTCTGGCCCCTGGTCGGCGCCGGTGCGGTGCGTCCCGTGGTGCACGCGGAGGTGCCCATGGCCGACGCCGCGCAAGCACACCGATTGTTGGATTCGGGGGAGCACGTCGGCAAGATCCTGCTAGTACGGTGAGAGTTATGAATGCTGAGGACAACAACACCCCCCACATCGTGGTGGTGGGCCCTGACTTCCAAGGTCAGGGCGATAGCGGCGAGGAAGACCGGTCGGTCACCAACCTGGTCGAGCAGCCCGCGAAGGTGATGCGGATCGGCAGCATGATCAGGCAGTTGCTCGAGGAGGTCCGGGCGGCCCCTCTCGACGAGGCCAGCCGCAAGCGGCTGAAGGAGATCCACGAGTCGTCCATCAAGGAGCTCGAGGACGGCCTGGCGCCGGAGCTGGTCGACGAGCTGGAGCGTCTGTCGCTCCCGTTCACCGACGAGACGGGCACGCCGCCGAGCGAGGCCGAGCTGCGCATCGCGCACGCCCAGCTGGTCGGCTGGCTCGAAGGGTTGTTCCACGGCATCCAGACCACGCTGTTCGCGCAGCAGATGGCGGCCCGTGCCCAGCTTGAGCAGATGCGCAGGGCGCTGCCCGGGGTGCCGCACGGGGAGGAGCCGCAGCAGCGGCCGCCCGGTGGTTCCGGCCCTTATCTGTAGAGCTTCTCGATCACCTGCGCGACGCCGTCGTCGTCGTTGGTTCCGGTCACGTGGTCGACCGCGGCCAGCACGTCCGGATGTGCGTTCGCGACGGCGTACGACGTGCCTGCCCAGCTCAGCATGGGCAGGTCGTTCGGCATGTCACCGAACGCCACGGCCTGTGCGGGTTTGATCTCGTGACGTCCGGCGAGGGCGGCCAGGGCGCTGGCCTTCGTGACGCCCTGGGCGCTCATCTCGATCAGCCCCCGCCGGCTGGAGTGGGTCGCGGTCACCAGATGCCCCACCAGTTCGTGCACCATCGCCTGAAGTTCGTCCGCGCCCATGCCGGGGTGCAGGGCCAGCAGTTTGGCGCACGGGCGTGCGGTGAGGGAGCCGGCGTGTGCGGTCCTCCTGGCCTTGTCAAGGCCGCCGAGGAGGAAATCCGACTCGTGCGCAAAACCGGCTTCATACTCGACCGAAAATGCGAGATCGGACACGTTCGCTCTTAGCTGAGCCACGACTTCCTCGAGTACGTCCACGGTGATCAGGTGAGATTCCACTATCCGTTCGGTATGGAGATCGTAGATCAGCGCCCCGTTCGCACAGATGGCGAGCCCGTGGTGACGCACCGCACCCGCGACTCCGCCCATCCACCGCGGCGGCCGCCCCGTCACGAACACCAGTGCAGCCCCCGATTCCTCGACTTTGGCGAAGGCCGCGGCCGTGCGGGGAGACACGGTTCCGTCTGTGCGCAGCGCGGTTCCGTCGAGGTCGGTGGCCACTAGGCGCGGTGCGGGAAGGCTCTGCATAACAGGTTCCAGTTTGCCTGGTGATGCCGCCTGACAGAAATCTTCCTAGGGACGGGAACACCAACGCGCCAGAATGGTGTTAGATGTGATGGCGTTGTATTAGCTGATCCCGTAGTGAAAACCAGCATGACTTTGTCTGAGCCACCCCGGGTGCTTGCTGTACGACACACCGGGATCCACGAGGTGTGGGTCCCATAGATTCACATCCTGAGGGAGAGCTTTTATGGCTCAGGGAACCGTCAAGTGGTTCAACGCCGAGAAGGGCTTCGGCTTCATCGCCCCGGACGGCGGTGCGCCAGACGTGTTCGTGCACTTCTCCGAGATCGTCGGCAACGGCTACCGCAGCCTTGAAGACGGCCAGCGGGTCGAGTTCGAGATCACGCAGGGCCAGAAGGGTCCGCAGGCCTCGCAGGTCCGAGCGATCTGACCTGTAGCAGCGAGAGAGACCGGGGTCCGCATTCCAGCGGGCTCCGGTCTTCGCATGTGTCGGCTTGGTCACGGCTGTGACTCGACTCACCCCTCCGTTGAACCGCCGCACCCCCTGATACATCGACCTCTATATGAGGTATGCGTGGTCATGTCACCCCGTGACCGTCGCCGGGGTGTGCGTGCTGCTGGTCAACGACCATCTGCTCAAGCAGGCCTGGCCCGGGTTCGTCACGGGCAAGCTCAGCGACGTCGCGGGGCTCGTGGTGGCGCCCGCCCTGCTGGCGCTGCTCTTCCTGCGCCGGGCCGACCTGGCGGCCACCGTACTCACCGGAGTGCTGTTCGCGCTCGTCAAATCGACGGAGACGGGCGCTGAGGCCGCCTCCCAGGCCTGGACCCTCGTGGCGGGCCCGTCGCGCGTCCTCGCCGATCCTACGGACCTGCTGGCCCTCCCGGCGCTCGCCCTGGCCTGGTGGGTACGCGGCCGCAGCCTCCGCGCCCCCTCCCCGAAGTGGCGCGTCGTCGCGGCGATGCCGCTGACCGTGCTGGCGGTGGCCGCGACGTCGGCCGTCCAGCTGCCCGCGGCCGAGTCCGTCGAGGTGGACGGCGACCGGATCGTCGTCCACGTCGCGGACGGCCTCGACCAGGTCTCCCACAACGGCGGGGCCACCTGGTCGGCGGCCGCCGGCCACGAGCCGGCGACCGGGCTCAAGAGCCTGCAGAGCGCCGCGTGCGTGCCCATGCAGGCCACCCGGTGCTACCGGGTGGTCCCCGAGAGGATCGCCGTCGAGCAGTCCGACGACGGCGGCAGGACGTGGCAGCCGTCGTGGGAGCTGTCCGGTGACGACCGAGAGCGGCTGCGCAGGACCCACTCCGGCGGCCACGAGCACCTCTCGATGGCCCTGGCCGCGCAGGCCCGGCCAGGCGGGCACGTCGTGGTCGTCGCCAACGGCCTGGACGGCATCGTCGTCCGCGACGTCCAGGGGACGTGGCGGCGGGTGGGCTGGCCCGGCCAGGCCGCGGAGCGGGCAGCGACCGTGAACGTGAGCCTGGAGCGCAACGTGGCGCTGTTCCTGGCCGCCTGCCTGTTGTTCGGCGGCGTCGGGGCGGGGCTGCGCGAGTTCCACCGGGTGTACACCGGTTTCGCCGTCCTCGCCTGCCTGGGCCCCTTCGCCATGGTGGCCGAGGCCGCCCTCGCGGGACAGGACGGGTTCGGCCTGGTCGTGCTCGGCTGGGTCATGGCCACGCTCGGCACCCTGGTCTGCGGCGTGCTGGCGTTCGCCGGCCGGGCGCGTCCCGTGACGGCGGTGGTCGGCGTAGTCGGCGCGCCCCTCGTCTACGCGGCCGTCTACCTGCCCTTCCGCGGCTGGGCCCGCGGCGCGCCCGACACGTACGAGGTCGCCGTCGCGATCGCCGCGGTGCTGACCGCTGTCGTGCTGGTGGCGGGCGCCGCTCTGATCAGGCAGGACGCGGGCCGGCCAGGCGCGTGACCCGGCGGGCCCGTTCCCGTGGGCCACTCCACCTCTCTGCTACTCTGTGACATAGATTGCTTACTTTGCGTCACAATGGGGGATAGGGTGAAAGTCGCCTGCGTCGGCGGTGGACCCGCCAACCTGTACTTCTCGATCTTGATGAAACGTGTGGATCCGTCCCACGACATCACCATCTACGAACGGAACCCGGCCGGCTCGACGTACGGCTGGGGCGTGACCTACTGGGACGAACTGTTCAACGATCTCCACCGGGCCGACGCCGACTCGGCGCGGGCCATCAGCGAGAGTTCGGTCCGCTGGGACTCCTGGGTCGCCGACATCCGCGACCGCGCCACGGTGACGGTCGAGCAGGGGGAGGCCGGCTACGGCATCAGCCGCCGCCGGCTGCTCGGCATCCTCGCGGAACGGGCCGAAGCGCTCGGCGTGCGCATCGAGTGGGAGCGCGAGATCAGCGGTGAGGACGACTTCGGCGACGCCGACCTCGTCGTGGCGGGCGACGGCGTCAACAGCGTGCTGCGCGAACACCACGCCGAGCACTTCGGCCCCGAGTTCGTGACCGGCCAGAACATCTACATCTGGCTCGGCACCACCAAGATCTTCGACGCGTTCGTCTTCGCCTTCGTGGAGACCGAGCACGGCTGGATCTGGTGTTACGGCTACAAGTACAGCCAGGAGCACAGCACCTGCGTCATCGAGTGCACCCCCGAGACCTGGCGGGGGCTCGGGCTCGACCAGGGCAAGGAGGCCGACAGCCTGGCCATCCTGGAGAAGCTCTTCGCCGACATCCTCGACGGGCACCCGCTGATCGGGCGGGCGCAGGCCGACGGCACCGCGCACTGGCTGCACTTCCGTACGCTGACCAACCGCACGTGGCACCACGGCAACATCGTCCTCGTGGGCGACGCCGCGCACACCACGCACTATTCGATCGGCGCGGGCACCGCCCTGGCCCTCGCGGACGCCTCCGTGCTGACCAAGGCGCTGTTCGAGGAGAAGGACCTCGGCAAGGCCCTCACCGCCTATGAGCGCGAGTCGAAGTCGAAGCTCCGCTCACCGCAGCGCGCCGCCCGCAACAGCGCCCGATGGTTCGAGAACCTGCCGCGCTACATCGACCGCTCGCCCATGCACGTGATCACGCTGCTCGGGCAGCGGCACTCGGTGATGCAGCCGTACGTCCCGCCGGGGCTCTACTACCAGTTCGACCGGATCGCCGGGCGGGTCGGAGGGCTCTTCGGGTTCGGGCGCTGAGGCGGCGGGATCACTTGGCCGGCTCCAGCACGTCGAGACCGACGTAGGGGCGCAGCGCCTGCGGGACCACCACGGAGCCGTCGGCCTGCTGGTGGTTCTCCAGGATCGCGACGATCCAGCGGGTCGTGGCCAGCGTGCCGTTGAGCGTGGCCAGGTGCTGGGGCTTGCCGTCCTTGTCGCGATAGCGGGCGGCGAGCCTGCGCGCCTGGAACTCGGTGCAGTTGGAGGTCGAGGTCAGCTCGCGGTAGCGGCCCTGGGTCGGGATCCACGCCTCGCAGTCGAACTTGCGGGCCGCCGACATGCCGAGGTCGCCCGCCGCCGTGTCGATGACGCGGTAGGGGACCTCGATCTTGGCCAGCATCTCCTTCTCCCAGCCGAGCAGGCGCCGGTGCTCCTCGGAGGCCTCCTCCGGGCGCACGTAGGAGAACATCTCCACCTTGTCGAACTGGTGGACCCGGATGATGCCCCTGGTGTCCTTGCCGTAGGAGCCCGCCTCGCGGCGGAAGCACGACGACCAGCCCGCGTAGCGCAGCGGCAGGTCGTCGGCCGCGAGGATCTCCTGCGCGTGATAGCCGGCCAGCGACACCTCGGAGGTGCCCACCAGATAGAGGTCGTCCTCGGGCAGGCGGTAGATCTCCTTGTCGTGGGCCACGTGGAAACCGGTGCCCTGCATGGTCTCCGGCTTGACCAGCACCGGAGTGATCATCGGCGTGAACCCTGCCTCGATCGCCTGCTGCATGGCCATGTTGAGCAGGCCGAGCTGCAGCCGGGCGCCGACGCCCTTCAGGAAGAAGAACCGCGAGCCGGACACCTTGGCGCCCCGCTCCATGTCGATGGCCCCGAGCGCCTCGCCCAGCTCCAGGTGGTCCTTCGGGGTGAAGTCGAACGTGCGCGGCTCGCCGTGGGTCTCCAGCACGACGTAGTCGTCCTCGCCGCCCTCCGGAGCGCCCTGCTCGACGAGGTTGGGCACCGTCTGGAGCACCTCGTCGAGCTCGGCCGCCAGCTTCTCCGCCTCGGCCTCGGCGGCCTTGACCTGGCTCGCGAGGTCTTTGGCCCGCTGGAGCAGCGCGGCCTTCTCCTCGCCCTGCGCCTTGGACACCGACTTGCCCATGCTCTTCTGCTCGGCGCGCATGGACTCGAACGCGGTCAGCGCGGAGCGCCGGCGTTCGTCCAGGTCGAGCAGCGTGTCGACGACCGAGTCGTCCTCACCGCGGGCACGCTGCGACGCCCGTAGCCGGTCGGGATCCTCACGAAGGGTACGCAGGTCAATCACAAAGGAAAGGCTACCGGCGCCGGACCGCGGCCCGCCCCCGTATTTCCCCCGGTGTGCCGAGGTGCTCAGACCTGGCCGGCGCGGACCCGCGCCAGCCACTCGGCCGCCTCGCCGAACGCGTCGTCGGACGTGCCGCGCCTGATCTGCGTCGTCACCCCGTCGGCCCGCGGATAGCTGCCCAGGAAGCGCACCTCGCCGCAGACCCGGTGCAGCCCCGCGATCGCCTCGCCCACGCGGGCGTCGGCGATGTGCCCCTCGAAGTCGAAGTGGAAGAAGTAGCGGCCGATGCCGTCGCCGGTCGGCCGCGACTCGATGCGCGTCAGGTTGACCCCCCGCACCGAGAACTCCGTCAACATCTCCAGCAGCGCGCCCGGATGGTCGTCGGCGAGGAAGACGACCAGCGTGGTGCGGTCGGAACCGGTCGGCTCGGGCAACGGCTGCGGACGGCCCACCCTGACGAACCTGGTCACCGTGTCGGACCTGTCGCCGATGTCGGCGGCCAGCTCGACCAGCCCGTAATGCTCGCCCGCGATGCGCGCGGCGACGGCCGCGTCGTACGGAGACCCGGGCAGCGACACCTCCTGGGCCGCGGCCGCCGTCGAAGGGGCGGCCACCACGACGGCGTCGGGCAGCTCGCGGGAGATGAAGGCGCGGCACTGGGTGATGGCCGCGGGATGCGTGTAGACCCGCTTGACGTGGGCGATCTCGGTGTCGGGCCGGGCCAGCAGCGAGAACTGCACGGGCAGCAGCAGCTCGGCCGTGATCAGCAGCGGCTCGCCCCAGGCGAACTCGTCGAGAGTCGTGGTGATGGCGCCCTCGATCGAGTTCTCCAGCGGCACGACCGCGCCGTCGGCGTCGCCCGTGCGGGCGGCGTTGAGCGCGGCGCTCACGTTGGCGCAGGGCAGGCGCCCGGCGGTGGGGTCGAGGAGCCGCAGGGCCTCTTCGGTGAAGGTGCCTTCGGGTCCGAGATAGGCGAGTCGGGGCATGGGTCCAGAGTATCCGCAGGTGGGCAGCGCATGGTGAGTATTCCGCCGAGCGGGTGAGCCGCCTGCCCCGCTAGGTCGGCCGGGAGACCCGCGGCGCGATCAACGGCCCCAGCCCCAGCCTGGCCGCCCTGACCGCCTCCTCCTCTTCCGGCGACAGCTGCTGCTCGCCCTTCCCGCCGACCACGGACCGCACGTACGTCCGCGTCTCGCTGCGCCCGTTGATCGAGGTCAGCACGATGCCGTCGCCCAGCCCGTTGATCATCGCCACCGAGAACGACAACCGCCCGGTCATCTCCGCCAGGGCGTCGTACCGGCAGACGGCCACGTCCCTGATCGCCTTGAGATCGCATCCGCCCGCGTACGCCTGCCGGGCGAGCATCCGCCGGCAGTCCTCCACCGTGGCCTGCGCCCGCCGCAGGGCCAGACAACCGATGAGCACGCCGCCGGCCCCTGCCAGAACGCCCAAGAAGACCCATGCTGTAACGAGCACGACACCGAGGGTATTGCCTGGGTCAGGCGAGCATCCGGCGTTTCGGCACCCAGGACGCCAGCAACCACACCAGGGCCAGCGCTCCCAGCCCGAAACCGTTCTGGACGATCTTCCCGAGCACCAGGCTCACCCCCGGGATGTCGGCCGCCTTCAGCGACACACCCCACCACGGGACGGGCACCACGTAGTACAGCCACACACCGGCCGCCACCCGCAGCCTGACCGGGTCACGGCCGTCGCCGACGATCGCGCCGAGCACCACGACCACGTACGCGAGGTGGTGGATCCACGCGACCGGCGAGAGGAGCACGGCCATCAGCCCGACCAGCGCGACCGCCGTGACGGTGTCTCCCGCCCGGTACGCCTCCCGCGCGCCGCGGAACCCGTACCAGCCGACCGCGACCACGATCGCCAGCCAGATCACCGACGTCAGGAGGTCGGGCATGTACAGCCGGATCAGCATGCCGCGGATCGACTGGTTGGTGGTGGCCGCGTTCGCACCGAGGCGTTCGGGATCGAGCAGCGCCGAGAACCAGAAGCCGGCCGCGTCCTGCGGGATCACCGCGAACGGCAGCAACGTGAGCACCGCCGCCGCGAACGCCGCCATGAAGAACGTGCGCCACTGCCTGGTGACCAGCAGGTAGATGAGGAAGACGCCGGGCGTCAGCTTCACCGCCGTCGCCAGCCCGATCAGGAACCCGCGCGGCCACCACGGCCTCCTGGCCACGCAGTCGGCCAGGCACAGAGCGACCAGCAGGATGTCGACCTGCCCGAACCGCACCTGGTCCCTGATGGGCATCAGGTACGTGCAGGCCACCATGAACAGGCCGAACACCCACGGCAGGTGGCTCCGCCAGGTGCCCAGGGCGTCCCTGAACGCATATCCGACGGTCACGGCCAGCGCCACGAAGATCCCGGCCGTCCACACCCACTGCGCCACGCCCCAGGACATCCCGGCCAGCCCCACCGCCAGCATCGCCGCGACCGGCGGATAGGTGAACGGCAGCAGCTGCGGCGCGGGCGTGAAGTAGTCGTACACCGGCCGGCCGTCGAGGAGCATCTGCCCCCCGGTGCGGTAGACGTCCAGGTCGACCAGGCGCTGATCGTCAGGGTTGGTGAGCCACGTGTGCACCAGCGGGGTCACGGCCGCCGCTACCACGAGCACCACGACCGCCCAGGCCCACCACTGCCGCCCCCTCGCCGGGCCGTCGGTCATCGCACCTTCTCCCCCGCCCTGCCGCCCGCTCCGCGCGTTTCCCTCGGATGGCCGGGCAGGCGCGGTCGCCGGCTCGCCCGCGGGTGACGGGCCGGTCGCGGACGCTTCGGGTTCGGGGCTCGATGTGGTCAAGGGTCAACGCGGTGTCGCTCGCCGCACGACCGGCGCCGGCCCTGCCTTCCCGGGCAGGCACGTACGTACGGACCTCATGACCGAGCAGCGTACCGTGCCCGGCACGCCCCGCCCGCCGCCGGTTCGCCCACGATGAGTACGTCCTACGGACCGACGCACGACCCGAGGGGGCCCGCGTCCAGCATCTACGATCGAACGCACATCCTTCGCCGACCAACGCTGGAGTTCCCGCACATGCCCAACGACGCCGACGCCAGGCCGGACCCGTACGACGTCCGGCAGGGGCCACGCGGCCGGTGGTGGGTGCGGCCGGGACGTCGGTTTCACCGCGTGCTGGCGTTGCTGCTGGGCGCCGCCCTGGCCACGTCCCTCACCCCAGCGGCGGCGCAGGCGGAGGCGCGAGGGCGGGAGGTCAAGGGGCGGGTGGCCGTGGTCGGCGTGCCCGGCCTCGAGTGGAGCGACATCGACCGGTCACGTACGCCCCACCTGTGGGAACTCGTGAGCCGAGGCTCCTCCGCCTCACTCTCCACTCGTACGGTCCCGCCCCCTGACCGGGGCATCACCTGCCCCACGGCGGGCTGGCTGACCGTCTCCGCAGGCCAGCGAGCCGGTACGCCGGGCAAGGGCTGCTCTCCGGCCCCGGAGCCCCGGTCATCAGGCCGAGGCGCCACGGTTCCCGGCTGGCGGGCGCTGAGCGCGTACCAGGGCGAGACCGGCTTCGACGCCCGGCTGGGCACGCTGGGCCGGATCGTACGGGAGGGCGGCGGGCAGGTGGCGGCGATCGGCCCGGGAGCTGCGCTCGCCGCAGCGGACGCTTCCGGAAATATCCCCACCTACGCCCCTGACCTGGGCTCCGTCACCGACCTGACCCCCTACGACCTGATCGTCTTCGAAGCCGCCGACCTGGCGACCGCCTGGTTCGCCCGCCCCCTGGACGAGTACGGAGTGCCGACCCCGCTGTCCGCCGAGGACAGGAGAACGGCGGTGGCACGGGCCGACCGGCAGATCGGCGCCCTGATCGGCGAACTGCCCGCCGGGACCTCCGTCCTGGTGGCGGGCATCTCCGACGTGACGCCCAACGCCCACCTCCACGTGGCCATCGCCACCGGCCCGTCAGCGCCGGGCGGCCCGCCGTTCCCGCACGGCCGCCTCACCGCGACCTCCACCCGCCAGGACTCCCTGGTCACGATCACCGACCTCACCGCCACGGCCGTACAACTCCTCGGTCTGCCCGCGACCCGCGAGATCGTCGGCCGCCCGTGGCGCTCAGGGGACGCCACCCCGCCCGACCCGGCCGGAGCGGTGACGGACCTGGCCGACGCCGACCTGGCCAGCCAGGTGCTCCGCGACGTGCGCGGCCCCTTCTTCACCGTCCTGGTGACCGTGCAACTCCTCTTCTACGCCTTCGCCGCCCTCGCTCTCCGCCGCCGCTCCAAGAACGGCCGGAGCCGCACCACCCACCCCGGACCAGACCGGAACCACCCGCCACGGG
>NZ_SMLD01000349.1:0-2789 GCF_004352805.1 Nonomuraea mesophila | reverse complement strand
CCACCCCGCCACCTTCTCCGCGTGCCGGAGCGCCCCCACCGACGGGATCGTCACCACGCCCGCGTCCTTCAACCGGGCGATCAGCTCCCGCTTGGGGGCCATGGCGAACGACGCGACCCGTACGCCCTCGCGGACCATCACCTCGACCCGTTCGGCGGCGTCGCCGGCGTCGGCGCGGATGTTGACGCCGAACGGCGCGTCCGTGCGCTCCTTCACCCGCCTGATCGCGGCGGTCATCTCGGGTACGGACATGGTCGCCGCCCCGATCACGCCCAGGCCGCCCGCGCGCGAGGTGGCCGCCGCCAGCCGGGCGCCGGCGACGTACCCCATGCCGGTCTGCACGATCGGATGCCGGCAGCCGGTCAGCGAGGTGAGGGCGGTCCTCACGCGGGGACCTCCCGGTCGCGTGAACGTCCGGGATCGAGCCTGTCCAGGACGAGCAGTTCCTCCTCGGACGGCTCCCGCGTCCGGGGTACGTCGCCGGGGATGGTGAGATCGAACCCGGTCGCCGCGACCACCTCGTCCACGCTCACCCCGGGATGGACCGACACCAGCCGCATCGACCTGTCAGGCGGGCCGAAGTCCAGGACGGCCAGGTTCGTCACCACCCGCCGCAGTGCGTACGCCCCCCGGTCGGTGCCGAGCCCGCTGACCATGTCCACCTCGGGCACGAACACGCGGGGGGAGTGCCGGGGGATCCAGTAGCTCGTCGGGTCGCACCGCGTGTTGCCCGGCGCGCCCCGCACGCCCAGGAGCTGCGCCTTGGGCCGGGCCCAGTCGCCGATGCAGGAGATGTTCGAGTTGCCGTACCGGTCGATCTGGCTCGCGCCCAGCATGACGTGGCGGCGCCCGTTCAGCACCAGCCACAGATGGTCGCGGAACGGCAGCCACCCCTCCACCCGCTCCGGCGCCTCGCCCAGCGCGGGCACGTCGCCGGTGAGCAGGCAGGTGCCGTCGTGCGTGAGCAGGTCCGGCTCGAACGTCAGCCGCGCCAGCCGCGCCGCCAGCACCGTCACCGCCCCGCCGATGCCGGCCGCCAGGATCTCGCCGTCACCCCTGAACGCCTCCGCGCACGCCACCACGCACACGTCGGCCCTACGGCTCACAGGGCCGCTCATCCCAGTCCTCCCATGGCGTTTCCGCGTAGCGCCGCTGGAGCGCCTCGTCGCGCCCGTAGTCGGGTTCGCACGAGGTGAACCCGGCCCCGCCGGGCGCCTCCACGACGCCCGTCACCATCGACCGGCTGATCAGCAACGACTGCAGGGGACCCTCCTTGAGCAGGTTCTCCACGATCCGCTCGCACGACACGTAACACCGCGCGGCCGCCTTGGCGTAGAGGTCGTCGAGGTACGGATCGGGGCCCAGGTACTGTGCGTTGCCCCGCGCGTCGGCCCGGTTCATGTGCACCAGCGCCACGTCCATCGTCAGGGCGGGGACCGCGACCAGTTCCTCCCCGTCCGCGTACGGCGACCGGACCGTGCGCAGCTCCGGATTGACCCGCATCACGTCCGAGCCCAGCCCCGCCCGCGTCGGCAGGAACGGCAGCCGGTGCGCCGCCGCCAGCAGCCCGAACATGAACATGCCCTCGTCGTACTCGGTGAACGCGATCGTGCCCGCCTGCCTGGCCCGCCGGAAGTGGGGCTCAAGCGGGATGGAATCGAGCGTGACGAACGGGGCCACGACCCTGCCCACCTTCCCCGCCGCGCAGAGCATGCCGACGTCGGGGCCGCCGTACGAGACGAGCGTGAGGTCGCGGACGGGGGAGCGGAGGACAGCGCGTACGAGGGCCATCGGCTTGCGGCGCGAACCCCAGCCGCCGATCCCGACCGTCATGCCGCTCTCCACCGACGCGGCGACCTCCTCGGCCGTCATCAGCTTCGTCATGCGAACCGCTCCCTGTGCCGGTCGCCCGTGCCCATGAGGGTCAGCTCGAAGGTGAAGCCCTGCTCGAAGCGGTAGCTGCGGTCGACGTCCACCGGGTCGATGCCGTTGAGCGACTCCTTGGCGCAGCGGATGACGTACGGGTCCTTCGCGGCGATCTGTTCCGCCACCTCGGTCGCCGCGTCCCGCAGCCGGTCGCGCGGCACCACCTCCAGCACCGACCCGAACGTGTGCAGCTCGGCCGCCGTGGCGTTCCTGCACGTGTAGACCATGGCCCGCATCAGGTGCGGCGGCACGAGCCTGGCCAGGTGCGTGGCGGCGCCCAGCGCGCCCCTGTCGACCTCGGGCAGCCCGAAGTAGGCGTCGTCGCTGGCCACCACCACGTCGGCGTTGCCCGCCAGCCCGACGCCGCCGCCCAGGCAGTGCCCCTGCACGGCCGCGACGACCGGCACCGCGCACCCGTACACCGCCGAGAACGCCGCATGACACGCCCGGTTGACCGCGACCAGCCGCTCGTGCCCGCCGGCGTCCCGCAGCTCCTTGATGTCGACTCCCGCGTTGAACCCGCGCCCCTCGGCCCGCAGCACGACCACGCGGGTGCCCGGATCGCGGCCGGCGGTCCGTACGGCCCCGGCCAGCTCCTCCCAGGCCCGCACGGTCAGCGCGTTCACCGGTGGCACGTCCACGACGACCTCAGCGACCGGCCCGGCCCGCAGCGTGATCCCCAACCCGACTCCCTGGTTGCACCTAACGCTTGCTTGGTACGGTAGCACCCGTGACCGTGACTTACGACTACACGGGCAAGGCCGTCCTGGTGACGGGCGGCACCAAGGGCATCGGCGCCGCCATCGCCAGGGCCTTCCACGAGGCAGGCGCCACCGTCACCATCTGCGCCCGCACCCCACCCA
>NZ_SMLD01000348.1:0-2864 GCF_004352805.1 Nonomuraea mesophila | reverse complement strand
CACGAGCACGGCCAACGCCGACGCGCCCGCCACGAACAGCGGGACCCTCGTGCCGGCGGGCGGCTCCTCCGGGGGCGCCTCCTCCGGAGTGACGGCGGGAGGAGGCGGCAGGAAGGGCTGAGGTCCGGCGGGCGGCCTCCCCTGTGTGCCGTCGGGGTCCACCGTCCAGACCAGCTCGCGGGGGGCCGACCGCTCGAACCTTTCCGGGTCCCCCTCCCCATCCGGCGCCCCGGCGTACGGCCGGGCGGCGGGCGGGCGGGGGAGCGGCAGGTCCAGCCCCGATGCGGGCAGGGCCCCGACGGGCGGCGCCCCCGCACCGCCAGTGGACCCCCGACCCGTCAGAGGCCCGCCGCCGGACGGGTGACCGGTGAGAGGTTGGTCGGTGGGCGGGTGCGTGCGGGGCCCGTCGGGCGCCCGTCCCGCGCCGCCGAGGGTGAAGGCGGCCAGGTCGGTGGCGGCCGGGCGGGCGGCGGGGTCCTTGGACATCGCCTTGGCCAGGAGGTCCGCCAGCTCGCCCGGCACCCCGGGAGGAAGCGGCGGAGGGCTCTCCGTCAGCACTCCGAGCGTGAATTTGGCCGTGCTCCCCGGCCCGTCCAGCGGGAACGCGGGCCGCCCCGCGAGCAGCTCGTACACCATCGACCCGAGCGCGTACACGTCGGACGCGGGCACCGGCTCGCGGCCCTCGAGCTCCTCCGGCGCCGCGTGCACCGAGGGCACGGTCCCGTCGGGCAGCTCCACGATGGACATCAGCGCGGACATGGCGAACCCGGTGAGCGCCACCCCGCCGGCCGTCACGATGACGTTCTCCTGTTTGACGCGCCCGTGCACGCCGCCCACCGCATGGGTGGCGGCGAGCGCGCCCGCCACCGCCCGGAGCAGCCCCGCCGCCTGGGCGGGCGGCATCGGCAGGCTCCGTCCGGGCCGCTCGGCCAGCGTGAGGCCCTCGTGCACCGGCGTCACGAGGTACGGCCGCCCGTCCCCGGTCGCCCCGACCTCCAGCACCGGGATGACGGCCGCGTGGGCGGCCAGCGCCTTGGGGAAGCCGAACCCGCGGACGATCCGCTTGAGCGCCCGCTTGTCCACCCGGTGGCAGGCGAGCGTCCTGACCAGCACGTCCGTCCCGGCAGCCGCGGACCGGGCCAGGTGCACGGCCCAGGGGCCGTCCTGGCCCGCCCGCTCCAGCAGCCGGTAGCCGCGGACGCGTTCGGTGATCACCGTCATGCGACCACGGACGGGCCGCCCATGTCATCGGTCTCGAAGGCCTCGTCCTCCACCAGCGGGAACGTGGCGCGCTCCCGGTCCCGCCCCTGACCGCCCTGCCCGGCGCCGCCCATCATCGGCGGGATCATGCCCATCGGCATGCCGCCCGCCCCGGGCCGCCCGCCGGCGGGAGGGGTCGCCGTCGCGCTCCCGAGCTGCGTGGCGGGGGCGCTGCCGGAGGGCGCGCCCGGCCCGGTGGCGGGGATGTTCCCGAGATTCTGCGGTGAGGTCTGCGGTACGGCGGACAGGTCCGTCGGGGAGGGGGTCTGGGGCAGCTCCGGCGACTTGATCTCCGGGGTCTTCAGGTCCGGCGTCCTGAGGTCGGGGTTCTGGGCGGCGTCCTGCAGCGACGGGTCCTTGAGCGACGGGTCCTGCAGGGACGGGTCCTTGAGCGACGGATCCTGCTGCGAGGGATCCTGCAGGGACGGATCCCGCAGCGACGGGTCCTGCAAAGAGGGGTCGTCGAGGCCGGGGACGTCCGGGCCGCCCAACCCGGGCGTGCCGCCGAGATCGGGCGACCCGTACGGCGAGCCCAGGTACGGATTACCGTTCGACCCCAGGCCGGGCTGCGGGCCGAACTGGCCGTACTCGCCGTTCATGCCGACCTGTGGCGCCGTGGAACGCTGCTCCACGTAGTCGCCCATGGCGTTGTACGCCTCGCCCATGAAGCGGTTGAGCTGCCGCAGGTGGTGCCGGGCGAGGGCGTGGGCGTTGGTGTCGGTCTGAAAAACGTCGTCGCCGACCGCGTCGTCGATGTCCGAGAGCCAGCCCTTGTCCCCTGTCCTCGGCACGTTGTCGCGGAACCAGGGGAGCACGTCCTCGCCGTACCAGATGAGGGGCCTGCTGACGGACCGGGCGGCGAAGACGATGCGCGCGAGGTCCTTCTGCAGTTCGTCGATGGTCTTGAAGACCTGCTCCAGGGTCTGGCCGCCGAGCGTCTCCGCGATGGCCCCGGCCTGCTTGTGCAGCAGTTCCACGGACCTCTCGCACATGTTGGCGATTTCCTCGTACCGCCGGCCCGCCTCGGCGATCCGGTCCGGCTTGGTGTTCTGGATGAGCGCGGAGACACCGTCGCTGCTCTCCGCGTCGCCGGCGCCGTCGAGGCCGGTGGGCATCGTGTCCTCGATCTGCGGCGCCCTGGCGTCCCTGAGCGCTCTGACCCAGTAGTCGGTCATGGTCCCCTCGTCGCTGCGCGGGATCAGGCGCCGGTGGCGGCCTGGTCGGCGTTCTTGGCGGTCTTGACGGTCTCGTCGAGCGCCTGCAGCACGCTGGCGTAGACGATGGAGACGCGCTCGATGGTCTCTTTCAGCGTGAGATGCACCTGGTCGGTGGTGTGCTTGAAGTCGGCGGCGGCCTGCCAGCCGCCGAGGTCGCGCTCGGTGAGCTCGGTGAAGGTGAGGTGCACCTGGAGGCTCGGCTCGCCCGTCGCGCCCTGCAGGCGTTCCAGGTCATGCCGGAGTTGTTCCACGGGGGAGGTCGGCAGCGTCTTCCCGGAGGCGGGGTCCTCGTAGGCGCCGAGCTCGATGAACAGCTCGTCCTTCGCGATGCCCGGGTCGACGCGGTTGGCGGCGAGCAGGTCGGCGTGCTCCTGCGGGGTCGCAGGC
>NZ_SMLD01000347.1:0-3006 GCF_004352805.1 Nonomuraea mesophila | reverse complement strand
CCCCTTACCCCGTCCCTGCCGCCGTCGCCGTCGCCGCCGTCGCCGTCGCCGCCGTCGCCGTCGCCGCCGTCGCCTCCGTCTTCGCCGCCGTCCCCGTCTCCACGGCCGGTCCCGTCGCGGCCGGTCCCGTCGCGGCCG
This sequence comes from Nonomuraea mesophila, assembly GCF_004352805.1. Lineage (NCBI taxonomy): Bacteria > Bacillati > Actinomycetota > Actinomycetes > Streptosporangiales > Streptosporangiaceae > Nonomuraea > Nonomuraea mesophila. Next base: position 2,868 of record NZ_SMLD01000347.1, on the reverse strand, counting down.
GTCCCGTCGCGGCCGGTCCCGTCGCGGCCGGTCCCGTCGCGGCCGGTCCTGTCACGGCCGGTCCCGTCGCGGCTGGGTTCGCCGTCCCGGTGGTCGCCGGTCCGCGTGCCGTTCGTTCGCCCCACTCCAGCCGTGACCGCAGTTGGACCGCGTCGGCGGCCAGGGCGGACACCAGCGTGCCGGACACCGCCAGCGGCAGCACGGAGACCCCTTCGGCCACGGCAGATTCCCCGGCGGACGCGGTCAGGAACGTGTTGCCGACGCAGCGGGCCGAGCCGTAGACGGCGGGGGAGGCGTCGACAGCCGGGTCGCCGACGGTGAACTCCTGGCGGAGCAGCGGCAGGCCGTGGCACGTGGCGTCGAAGCGGGCGTGGCAGCGGCCCGGCGGCTCACCGTACCGGCCGAAGACGATCTCCTCCCGCCACAACACGCTCGCGTCCGGCTCCAGCGTCAGCCGGACCAGGAGACGGTGCTCGCACCCGGCGGCGAGCACCGTCGGCTCCGGAGTGAAGCGCAGTTCGGCGCCCGCGCCCACATGCGCGGTGACCAGCAGCTCCGACACGCCTTCGCCGGGCAGGACGAGGGTGCTCGCGACCGAGCCCAGCTCCAGCGTGGTGCCCGGGGCGACGTCCAGGTGCAGGGCGAGCCGGTCGCCGCCGAGCGGGCCCGCCGCGGTGGAGACGAGGTGGACGGTGTGCGGGCCGGTCTGGCGCAACGTCAGCGGCGGCGCCGAGGCCAGCCGCCGCACGACGGTCGTGCCGTCCTGCGCCCGTGCGGTCGCCACGGCGGCCCGCGCGCACATGCCCCGCCGTCCCGAACCGGCCTGCCCGCGCCCGGTGTTCCGGCGTTCGGTGTCTGCGCGCCCGGTGTCTGCGCGCCCGGTGTCCGCGGGCGCGGGATCCGGGTGGCGGGCCGTGTCGCCGCGCATCAGGAGAGGGCCGCCGGCTGGGCGTGCGACCAGGCGTGCACCTGCTCCGCGACCCAGCCGGCCACGTCGCGGGCCTCCGGGTCCTGCCTGATCGAGGTGAACAGGACCGGCCGCTCGCCGCGTACGGCCGCCGCGTCACGGGCCATCACGCCCAGGTCCGCCCCCACCATCGAGGCCAGGTCGGTCTTGTTGACCACCAGCAGGTCCGCCGCCGTGACGCCGGGCCCGCCCTTGCGCGGCACCTTGTCGCCGCCCGACACGTCCAGGACGAAGATCTGCCGGTCGGCCAGCCCCCGGCTGAACGTCGCCGTCAGGTTGTCGCCGCCGCTCTCCACGATCACCACGTCCAGCGGGCCGAACCGGTGTTCCAGGGTCTCCACGGCGTCGAGGTTCGCGGCGATGTCGTCGCGGATGGCGGTGTGGGGACAGCAGCCGGTCTCGACGGCCAGGATGCGTTCCTCGTCGAGTACGCCGGCCGCGCGCAGGAAGTCGGCGTCCTCGGTGGTGTAGATGTCGTTGGTCACGACGCCCAGCGACAACGACGCGCCGAGCGTCCGGCACAGCGCGGCGACCAGGGCCGTCTTGCCGCTGCCGACGGGGCCGCCGACCCCGAGCCGCAGCGCCCTGCCCCGGCCGTCGGGAGCGTGATGGTGATCGTCATGGTGTGAGCCCACCGTCGAGGTCCTTCCTAGGAGACGAACAACCGGATGCCGGCCCGGGCATGCCGCTCGGCCAGCAGATCGAGGCCCGGCGCCGAGTACGCGGGCAACGCCGCCCAGCGCGCCCCCGCGCCGCCGGGCGGCTCGGACGTGACGGGCGGGCAGGCGGCGGCGGTCACGGTGGACAGCTCGGGTGTGAGGCTCGCCAGCAGGCCGTGCACCGCGACCGGGTCCAGCCCGAGCAGGCGGACCGCCGCCGTGGCAGGCCCGCTGACCGCGTGGTACGCCGCCGCCAGCGCCGCGTCCTGCGGCGTGACCCCCGCCGCGTACGCCGCCACTCCGAGCGCCACGGGATGATGCGGATGCGGCACGGCCCGCGCCAGCTCGTTCAGCACCGGCGACGGCCACACGCGCCGGGCGACCCTGACCAGCAGCCTGCCCTGCGTCCTCGAGGCGTCCCGCTGGGCGGGCGAGGCGGTCCTGGCGTCCACCTCCCTGTCGAGCACCACCCAAGGGTGCCGGTCCGGCGGGGCGGCGGCGGGCGGCGTACGGACGGCTTGGGCGCAGGCGGTGGCGGCGAGGGCGGCGGCGAGCGCGCCCGCCGTGTGGAGGCGGCCGCGCAGGAAGCGCGCCAGTGAGGGCACGTCGTGCACCGCCCCCGTGGCGATGGCCTGTTCGGCGCCGCCCGAGTGGGCGTGGCCGCCGGCGGGGAGGCGGGAGTCGGTGAGGAGGAGCAGGGCGGGGTGCATCAGAACAGGAAGTACCGCTGGGCCATCGGCAGGCGGGCGGCCGGGGCGGGCTCGATGAGCTCACCGTCGACGCGGACCTCGAACGTGTCGGGCGCCACCTCGATCCTGGGCAGGGCGTCGTTGAGCGGCATCGCGGACTTGCCGCGCGACCGTACGTCCTGGACGGGGGCCAGGCGGCGGCGTACGGCGAGGCGGTCGGCGAGGCCCGCGTCCAGGGCCGAGGGCGCGACGAAGTGCAGCGAGGTGGCGGCGGCCGTCACCGGGGACGCGCCGAACATGGGGCGGGGCAGCACCGGCTGGGGCGTCGGGATGGAGGCGTTGGCGTCGCCCATCTGGGCCCACGCGACCACGCCGCCCTTCAGTACGAGGTCGGGCTTGACCCCGAAGAACGCCGGGCTCCACAACACGAGGTCGGCGAGCTTGCCGGGTTCGACGGAGCCGAGTTCGGTGTCCAGCCCATGGGCGATAGCCGGACATATCGTATATTTCGCGATGTATCGCTGAGCCCGCAGGTTGTCCGCCGGCCCCCCGC
>NZ_SMLD01000346.1:0-3050 GCF_004352805.1 Nonomuraea mesophila | reverse complement strand
CACCCAGCACAACCCCCGATGCGCACAGAAGCTCCCCACGCATCCCAACCCACCCAGCACAACCGCGAACGCACATAGACCACGCACACACACCCACGCCCAGCCGGCACGACCGGAACGCGCATAGAACGTGGAACCGGACCCCGCGAGCCCCGGGCCGTAGATGTGCCGGTGCTTTCGGGCGATCGCCACACCGGTAGGTCGGACTCGTGAGATGAGTCACTTAATGTCCCATTAAGTTGTCTTTACTCGCCAGTTGTCGCATATGTTCGTCCTCGTCGCGCGGGATCCCCCCGTCTGCCCGCGGATCGGCCGCCGTACGCCCGCACCCCCTCGGCCTGGCCACTGCCTTATCCCCTAAGTAGGACCGTGGTTTACGTTGGGCCAGCACTCTCGCAAGCCGTCGCCGCACGATCGCAAGCTCTCTCCCGCCAAGCGGTGGGCGGCCCTCGCAGCCGGCGCCGCCGTCGTCTGCGCCGCCTCAACGACCGCCTGGGCCGCATTCGGCGACGACGACCACCGGCGCGCGTCCGGCGGCGACGGCCAGGCGGTCGGCTCGGACGGAGCCGCCCGCCGGCACAGCCCTCAACCGGCGCCCGCCTCCCAGCCTCCGGCGGCCCACCGGAAGCCGACCACCGGCTCGCGGGGGCCCGCAACGGTGACGACGCCCTCAGGCTCTGACACGGGCGGAGAGGCCAAGCACCCGAAGACGAAGTCACAGAACCCCAGCGCGACGACCGGGGCCCAGAGTTCCCAGGCGAAGACGGAGTCCCAGGGGTCGGGGGCGAAGATCGAGTCGCAGGAGGCGGCGAAGTCCAGGTCGTCCAAGCCGAAGAAGCCCAAATTCCGCGTGGTGTCGTCCGGTAGATGCGGGGCCTCCTACTATGGCGACCCGCAGATGACGGCCAGCGGCGAGCGGTTCGATCCCTCGGCGATGACCGCGGCGCACAAGACCCTCCCGCTGGGCAGCAAGGTTCGCGTGACCAACCCGGCAAACGGGGAGGCGGTCACGGTCCGCATCAACGACCGTGGCCCGTACATCGGGGGTCGCTGCCTCGACCTGTCCCGAGCCGCGTTCGCCGCCATCGGGAACGTCAGCTCCGGGGTGATGAAGGGGAAGTACCAGGTCCTGGCCCGCTGACCCGTTCAGTGGCAGGCCGATGCGTTGCTTAGCCGGTACGACGCCATAAACCGGGAAACCGCGAAGCCGGGACGTCTTGGGAGCCCGAAGGCGCGGAACACGCAGAAAACGCGGAAAATGCGCAAGCCGGGAGGCCCAGGGAGTCCGGAGGCGCAGGAAACGCGGGAGCGGGACGCCCAGGGACCCGGCGGTCCAGGAAACGCGGGAGCCGGGACGCCCCGGGCGGAGGCCCGGGAAACGCGGAAGCCGGAAGCCCAGGAGGGCGTGGAGCCCAGGAGCCCAGGAGCCCTGGAGTTCAGCCGCACAGGAAACGCGCAAGACCAGGCAAGCCGGAAACCGCAGAGCCAGGAAGACCCTGGAAACTGGGAGCCCGAAAGCCCGGGGTACGCGGAACACGGAAATGCGGAAGTACGGAACGGGCAGGGACGCGGCACGCCCCGCCGAGGTCAGGGCCTCGGCGGGGCGCCGTGGAAGAAGCGGACGAGAAACGTCGTGTCACTTCACCAGGCGGAGCGTCATCGGGTAGCGGAAGTTGCCTTCCGTCAGAGCCGAGACGCCGCCCACGATCGCGAGGATCACGGCCACGACCCAGATGACCGGCACGAGCACGATGCCGATGATGGTGAAGGGCAGCAAGATGGACGCCCCGACCAGCGTGATTTGGAAGTTGAGCGCCTCCAGCGCCTGCCGGCGGATGTAGGGAGAGGTCTTGCCTCCCGTGAGCAGCAGAATCAGCGGGGCCACGATCGGTACGCCGAGCAGCAGCACCATGTGGCCGAGGGCGGCGCCGAGGCGCTCGTTGCTCTCCGGCGCACGTTCCTGGGGAACGCCGGCCGCTGGAGGAGGGGCGAGTTTGGGCACGACCTCGGTGCCGTAGATCTCGGTCATGATGGGCATCAGGTCGCCGTGGGTGCGCGCCATCATCGCGCGCTCCAGCCGGTCGTCGAACTCGATCTTGTCGAAGCGGCCCTCGGCGTAGGCGGCCTTGACGTGCTCCACCACGTGCTCTCGGTCCTGGTTGGTGACGCGCAGTTGAGCTGGCGGCACCTGTCCCGGCCCAGGGCTTGTCGGTACCCCAGCCATCATCGCCATGCCTCTCCTCGGTGGAATCGAACGGTCTTCTCCCATACTGCGTCCTCGAAGCCCGAGGTGCTATCCGGAGAATCCCCGATCTGTCCCCTAGATCATCCCCGACGCTCCGCCCTCAGATCGTATAAAAAGGATTCATGAGATGGCGCGACCGCTACGGCCTGCGTCGGCTGCGCGGCCCCAAAGTCGCAAAGTTCGACCGTGAGGCGACAGACGCCGACATCGAAGCGCTCATCGCCTTTGCCCGATCACGGCGTGGCGTCGAGTTCTACGTCGAGCCAGAGACTTTCGCCACCGACACGACCGCTGTGGCGGTGGCCGACGATGGCGAGTGGACCAGACGAAGGGTCGGCTCACCGGCAGTCATTCGCAAGGTCGCTCGTAATCTTGCCCTGCCGGTGTACGACGTTCAGCTCACCGGATATCCGCGGCGGATGCGTGATTACAACGAGCGCCGCCGCCGTGAGGAGGACACCCTCTAAACACACCGATTCCCCACCCGACGTTTCTTCGATTCGACAGGCACCCGAGGGTCGGCGCTGCTGTATTTCACGGAATGAGCAGGTCACAGCAGTGGATGACCGTTCGCGTCGCAAGCGGCGCCACCCGTCGGGCCCACCGCTCGCAGCACCCGGACCGCTCGCACGAGCCGAACGGGTCCGCTCGTGTTCAGCGGCCGGTGCGCGATGTCGTCAGTACGCCCCCCCATCACCCTCACGGCCCCCGGAAGGCGACGCCCAAACGGTGACCTTCGGACGATGACGCCCGAACGGCGGTCCCCGACGGCGCCCCCGGACGATGACCCCCGGCCGATGACCCC
>NZ_SMLD01000345.1:0-3050 GCF_004352805.1 Nonomuraea mesophila | reverse complement strand
CCGCCGATCCATGGGCTGTCCTTCGCCCCCATCCCCCGGATGATGTTGACCCACGCCTGCTCCCGCACGCTGTCCACCCCGGCGCCCGGCTTCAACGCCTTGTCCAGCACCCCAGCCACTTTCCCCTCGAACCCGGAGATGCCGCTCATCCGTACGCGCTGCGGATGCAGCAACCAGCCCGCAGCCTCTTTGTTCTGGGCCAGTAGCGTCTGCAATGCCTGCGGATTGGCGTCGTAGGCCTCCACCAGCACGTTCAGGTTCCAGTTCTCGCTGGTCGGGAGATCGGCGGTGAGCGGACGGCCCAGCACCTTCAGTGCCACCTGGTTCAGCAGTTTGGTCGACGGTTTCGACATCGCGACGATCGCCGTCAGCACCCCGGGCTGCGTGGCCTTCATGAACGGGCCCTGCCACTCCTCGCCCAGCCTGCCGGCGCGTTCGGCGTTGGCGTAAGCCTCAGCCAGCGGCCCGAGCGTCTCGCGGCCTTCCTTGATCGCGTTGGGCGACAGCCCTTTGTCCATGGCCGGGCCGCGGTTCTTCATCCAGTGCATGAACAGCGCACGGAATTTCTCCGGTCCGAGGGTAGAAAGAACGGCAGCGGCGTAGGCGGGGTCGTTCAGCTTGCCTTTCATCGCCGCCGTGGCCGCTGTCACCTTGCGCCAGCTCTCCACCGAGTTCTCGATTTCGTGCTTTCTGAGCGCCTCTGCGATGGGTGCCGCGTCTGCTTTCCCCTGCCGAGCGGCCTCGATCTCGCTGCCGAACGTGAAGATCACGCTCATCAGACCGTTGCCCGAGGTGGGAACCATCTGTTTGAGCGTGTCCATCCGCCACTTGAGGTCACGCTGCGTCTCGTCGAAGAACGCCCAGGACCGGTGCATGGGAGTTACTCCTTGCTGGCCGGTCCACGCCTCACCTGCTTCGGCGATGGCCGTCTCAAGCCCATGCCGCGTGCTTGCCAGGACGTTCTTGCCGGTCGCCATCTGCTGGATCAGCTGATCCGCCCCGCGGGGGTCGATCCCGACGAACTCCCCCATGGATCCCTCCCAGAGGGTGCGCCTACAAGGGAGGAGTCAAGCACAACAGCCAATCCCGGTAAATGCCTCCACACTTCCCTATAAGCAACCGGAATTACACCCATCACGGCATCAATCAGCGGATGTCAGGGGACTGTAAAACTAATGGCGGATCTGATGATCAAGGAAGAGATGCTTGATGTATGAGACTGCCGTGGAGTCGCTGTCCATGAACGAAGTGCCTGTCGAGCCGGATCGCGCGATGACGGACGAGCAGCTGATCTCGATGCTCGTCAATCGGGCCCGTAGTGAAGGGCTGCAGCTGACTGGTGAGGGCGGTCTGCTGCAACAGCTGACCAAGCGGGTGCTGGAGTCCGCGCTGGAAGGTGAGATCACCGATCACCTCGGCTATGACCGGCACGACCCGGCCGGCAAGAACAGCGGCAACAGCCGCAACGGCACCCGCAGCAAGACTGTGGTGACCGACGTCGGCCCGGTCGAGGTGCGGGTGCCACGCGATGTGGCGGGCACCTTCGAGCCCCAGCTCGTCCGCAAGCGGCAGCGCCGGCTGTCCGGCGTGGACGAGATGGTCTTGTCCCTGTCGGCCAAGGGCCTCACGCATGGGGAGATCTCCGCCCACCTGGCCGAGGTCTACGGGGCGAACGTGTCCAAGCAGACCATCTCCACCATCACCGACAAGGTCATGGACGGCATGGCCGAATGGCAGAACCGGCCGCTCGACCGTGTGTACCCGGTCCTGTTCGTGGACGCGATCAACGTCAAGATCCGGGACGGTCACGTCGCCAACCGGCCCATCTACCTGGCCATGGCCGTCACCGTCGACGGGCACCGCGACATCCTCGGCATCTGGGCCGGCGACGGCGGCGAGGGCGCCAAGCACTGGCTGGCGGTGCTGACCGAGCTGAAGAACCGCGGCGTGGACGACGTGCTCATGCTGGTCTGCGACGGGCTCAAGGGCCTGCCGCAGGCGGTGGAGACGGTCTGGCCCCGCACGATCGTGCAGACCTGCGTGATTCACCTGCTGCGCAACTCGTTCCGCTACGCCGCCCGGCAGGACTGGGACAAGATCGCACGTGCGCTCAAGCCCGTCTACACCGCCCCGACCGAGGAAGCGGCGCTGGAGCGGTTCTATGAGTTCTGCGAGACCTGGGGGCGCAAGTACCCGGCGATCGTGCGGCTGTGGGAGACCAGCTGGGCCGAGTTCGTGCCCTTCCTGGCCTTCGACGTCGAGATCCGCAAGGTCATCTGCTCCACCAACGCCATCGAAAGCGTCAACGCCCGCATCCGCAAGGCCGTCCGAGCCCGCGGCCACTTCCCGAACGAGACCGCCGCCCTGAAGTGTGTGTTCATGGCCCTGATGAGCCTGGATCCCACCGGGCAGGGCCGCAAGCGATGGACCATGCGCTGGAAGGCACCTTTGAACGCCTTCCAGATCGCCTTCGAAGGCCGCCTCACCCCTGCCAACCTCTAACCAATTCAACAACCAAGATCAGCCGTTAAGTTGACACTCCCGATGTCAGGGCGGACGTCGCAGCAAGGTAGCTGCGCGGCACTATCAGTAGAGGGAGTGACAGACCCGGTTGTGGATACGGAACTCGGGACGGGCAGGTGGGAACAGTTCGTCGCACTTCGCAGCGATCACCGGGGCCCATCGGTTTCTGCCTTTTACTCGTGTTTCCTTGTCTCGGGCGGTCTCGCACGGTCAGCAGGGATCGCGGTCTTCGGGGGTTGGACCTGTGGAGCGCCCTGATAGCGCGGCACCGCCGAGAGTGTTGATCTGCGTTGGGGCCTGGCCGGTTTCGTCTTCTTCTTCGACGTGCTGGGCGTTGTTGAGGGCAGTGCCCGGGGCGAGGGTGTCGGCGGCGAGGTGGGCACGACCGAGGGCCCGCTAATACTCCAGCCGCACTTCGAGGTTCGGGCTGGTCGAAGTCCCGAACGTGAGACGGCCATCGCCGAGACCATGGGGTTGTGACGCTCCAAGGTGATCGGACGATGGCCGTGTGGTCCACGGTAGCCCAG
>NZ_SMLD01000344.1:0-3084 GCF_004352805.1 Nonomuraea mesophila | reverse complement strand
CTCAAAGGCTGGAGAATCTTGCGCAAGCTACGCTGCAGCCCGTCCAAGGCCAGCCACCTCTGCAAGGCCATCGCCGTCCTTCAGAACCATCGCGTCACCCAAGCCGGGTGAGCCTGAAATAGGTTCAGTGACCGTACAGACTCGCCATCCCCTGCTGGCCGTGCGAGAGACACCCGAGACAAGAAGCCACGGGAAACAGGCAGAAATCCATGGGCCCCGGTGATCGCTGCGAAGTACGACGTGCTGTTCCCGCCTTCTCGTCCCGAGTTCCGTATCCGCAACCGGGCCGGTCACTCCCTCTACTGATAGTTGGCCTTCGTGTGACGTCCGCCCTGAATCCGGTGATTGATGCCGTGGTGCGCCTAATTCCGGTTGCTTATAGGGAAGTGTGGAGGCATTTACGGTGATTGGCTGTTGTGTTTGACTTCTCCCTTGTAGGCGCACCCTCTGGGAGCGGAACCTGTCAAACCCGGTGAGACGTCAGGCTACTTGCGCGTTTTGTGGTGAGGTGTCGGTCTCGGAGATCACGGGTGGCTGGTTGATCCACACCTTGGTCGGCAATGCCGGTGGGTAGGGTCGCCGGCCGCGGAACCGTTCCGGATGCGCCTGGAAGGCCGCGTGGAGGGTGGCGATCCGGCGGGCCTGGATGTGCGCGGCGGTGCCGTCGTGCACCGAGGCGGGTGTGTGCATCGCGATCCCGGAATGACGATGCTCGTGATTGTAGTAGCGGAAGAATTGGCCGCAGAAAACGTTGGCGTCTTCGATGGATCCGAACCGTCCAGGAAATGCCGGGCAATATTTGAGGGTTTTGTTGTGAACACGAACGCGGGAGGTGGAGAAGCGATGGCGCTTCGCTGAACGTGGTGCTGTGTGAGAGATGGAGGTTTGTCGGCCCTCCAGAGCCGCTCTGCGGGGAGAGGCTCTAAACCACCCCGAGCTGCATTGGCTGAAGACCGTTGTGGTGAACATCGTGGGAAAAGGCGCGACCTGATCGCGTCAGGTGCGGTCCGGGAAGATGAGCGATGGGCGCAGGCCCTCTGCCGTTGACGTGTCGAAAAGAAGTCAGACGAGATCGAAACCGGGGTCGCAAAACTACTCCGGGATGAGTCTGGGAGATACCCGCTTACTGCCCAGGCGGTCTCCGGCATATAGGCAGCATGAGCCCGGACAAGGCTCTCGCATGGAACGTGTGAAGGCGCGTCCCGATACTTCCGCTCGCAGAGCGGGGAGAGGGAGGACTCCAAGCGGCTAATCCGCGAGGAGCAGAGTACCGATGCGGGACGCGCTGGCGGACTCGCCCGTAGTAGCTGAGAAGCCTCTGCGTATCGCAGTGGAGGTGGAGCCAAGGGGCGGGATTGTCCAGGTGAACGAATGCGATCAACCGAGAAGGGAGGAATCGCATGAGTGAGCCGAAGTCTCAGGTCAGGTCGCACGACATACCAAAACGTCTGGTGTGGGGTGCGTGGCTGAAAGTGAAAGAGAATGGAGGGGCGGCCGGGGCCGATGGCGTGACGATCGACCAGTTCGAGGAGAAGCTGAAAGACAATCTCTACAAACTGTGGAATCGCATGTCCTCGGGCAGCTACTTTCCCGGTCCGGTCCGCGCAGTGGAGATACCAAAGAAAGGTGGGACGAGGGTTCTCGGCATCCCGAACGTGATCGACAGGGTGGCCCAGACGGCAGCGGTTATGGCGTTGGAGCCGGACGTGGAGAAGGTGTTCCATGACGACTCCTACGGCTACCGCCCCGGCCGGTCACCGCTGGACGCGGTCAAGGTGTGCCGACAACGGTGCTTCAAGAAGGACTGGGTCGTCGATCTGGACGTCAAAGCCTTCTTCGACTCTGTGCCGTGGGATTTGATGCTGAAGGCGGTCGAGCGGCACACGGACTCGAAATGGGTCCTTCTCTATGTGAAGCGCTGGCTCCAAGCACCGATGCTGATGCCCGACGGCACTCTCACCCTCCGGACGAAGGGCACGCCACAAGGTGGCCCGGTATCCCCATTGCTCGCCAACCTGTTTCTGCACTACGGCTTCGACATGTGGATGGCCCGGGAGTTCCCGACCGTCACGTTCGAGCGGTTCGCAGACGACGTGGTGGTCCATTGCGTCACCGAGCGTCAAGCCCGTCAGGTCTGGGTGGCAATTGAAGGTCGGTTCGCCGAGATCGGGCTGATCCTCCATCCCGACAAAACGAAGATCGTATATTGCAAGGACAGTAGACGCCGCTTGGAGTTCGAGCAGGTGACGTTTACGTTCTGTGGATATGCGTTCCGCCCGCGGATGGCGTTCGACAAGACCCGCAAGCAGGTATACACAGGGTTCTTGCCAGCGGTATCCCCGGACAAGCTGACCGAGATGAGTCGCAAGCTTGCTGCCTGGCGGATCCACCGGCGAACGAATCAGACACTCAGCGAGATCGCGCGATGGCTGAACCCTATCCTGCGGGGTTGGTTCAACTACTTTGCCGTGTTCTACCCGAGCAGGGTGAAACCCCTCTGCGAGCGCATCGACCGCCATCTGATGCGCTGGGCGCAAAGGAAATACAAGCGACTCAAACGCAGCGACAAGAAAGCGCGGCAATGGCTGAAAGCAGTCCGAGAACGGGCGCCTCGGCTGTTCGTGCACTGGGAACTGCGGTATTGACCTGGTGATTGGACGATACGAGCCGGATGAATCGAGAGGTTCACGTCCGGATCTGTGGGGGCGGGCAGGTGAGACCCCTGCCCGCTACCCGGCAACTGCGCTTCCGAGTACGGGTTGTCGTTGGACACGTGCGGCCGGGAATGTGATTGATCGATGCCGAGCAGCGCGAGCAGGCCGGTAACGGTGTTTGAGGTCATCGACGTGCCGCGGTCGGCGTGGATGGAGCGAGGCGCGACGTTATTGTTGGCGGCGATTGCGTTCTGAATGAATTCTCCTGCCAGAGTGCCGTTTTCGGTGGGCCAGATCTCCCAGTGAACCTATTTCAGGCTCACCCGGCTTGGGTGACGCGATGGTTCTGAAGGACGGCGATGGCCTTGCAGAGGTGGCCGGCCTTGGACGGGCTGCAGCGTAGCTTGCGCAAGATTCTCCAGCCTTTGAG
>NZ_SMLD01000343.1:0-3088 GCF_004352805.1 Nonomuraea mesophila | reverse complement strand
ACCGCCGACCCCGTCATCGGATTGAGCTGCACCCACCCGGCCAGCGCCGCATGCTTGAACAGCGCCGAGATCGACCGCCTGAACCTCGCCTGAGACGCCGGCGACTGCCCACCCTGCTTCTCACCCTGCCCCCGCGAGCCCGCAGCGCGCCTGCCGTCGGGCCGGCGCGCGAACGCCAGCAGAATCGCATCGACGTCCGCGCCCGTCAGATCGTCCAGGACCGTCGACTCGCCCGCCAGCTCCACCAGCGTCGCCACGTCCCGCGCGTAAACCTCCGCCGTCGACGGCGACAACGCCCCCGTCACCGTCCTCGCCCGCACCAACTCCACATAACGGTCAGCCGCCTCCGCCACCGTCACCCGGTCGAGCTCCGCAGGCCGCACCGGCCACCACCCTCTCGCTGGACACCACACGATTCCAGCAAGACCGTAGCGGCCGGCACCGACACAAACGCTAGATGTCGCGGAACGTCTCGATCCGCGCCCCCAGCGCGTTCAGCCGCTCCGCCAGATCCTCATAACCCCGGTTGATCACATACACGTTCCGCAGCACCGACGTGCCCTCCGCCGCCATCATCGCCAGCAGCACCACCACCGCCGGCCGCAACGCCGGCGGGCACATCATCTCCGCACTACGCCACCGCGTCGGACCCTCCACCAGCACCCGATGCGGATCCAGCAACTTCACCGACGCACCCAGCCGCGTCAGCTCCGTCAGATAGATCGCCCGGTTGTCGTACACCCAGTCATGGATCAACGTCGAACCTTGCGCCGACGCCGCGATCGCCGCGAAGAACGGCACATTGTCGATGTTCAGCCCCGGGAACGGCATCGGATGAATCTTGTCGATGGGGGAGACCAGCTTCGACGGCCGCACCGTCAGATCCACCAGCCGCGTCCGCCCGTTGGCCGCGGCGTACTCCCGCCCACGGTCACAATCGAGCCCCATCTCCTCCAGCACCGCCAGCTCGATCTCCAGGAACTCCACCGGCACCCGGCAGATCGTCAGCTCCGACGACGTCACCACCGCCGCCGCCAGCAGGCTCATCGCCTCCACCGGATCCTCAGAAGGGGAGTAATCGACGTCCCGATCGATCGAAGCCAGCCCGTGCACCGTCAACGTCGTCGTCCCCACCCCCTCCACCCGCACCCCGAGCTGCTCCAGGAAGAAACACAGATCCTGCACCATGTAATTCGACGAGGCGTTACGGATCACCGTCACCCCGTCATGCCGCGCCGCCGCCAGCAGCGCGTTCTCCGTCACCGTGTCACCCCGCTCCGTCAGCACGATCGGCCGCGACGGCGACACCCCCCGATCCACCCGCGCGTGATAGAACCCGCCCGTCGCTGTGATGTCCAGCCCGAACGGCCGCAACGCCGACATGTGCGGCTGCACCGTGCGCGTCCCCAGGTCACACCCACCCGCGTACGGAATCTGGAACTGCTCCGTCCGGTGCATCAACGGCCCCAGGAACATGATCACACTCCTGGTACGCCGAGCAGCCTCCGTGTCCATCGCCTCCAGTTCCAACCGCGCCGGAGGAACGATCTCCAGATCACTGCCCTCATTGATCCACCGCGCCCGCACCCCGATCGACGCGAGCACCTCCAGAATCCGGTAGACCTCCTCGATCCGCGCCACCTTACGCAGGATCGTCCGCCCCGAGTTCAGCAAAGACGCGCACAACAACGCCACACACGCGTTCTTCGACGTCTTCACATCGATCGAACCCGACAGCCGGCGACCCCCCACCACCCGCAGATGCATCGGCCCCGCATAACCCAGGGACACGATCTCACTGTCGAGCGCCTCGCCGATCCGGGCGATCATCTCAAGACTGATGTTCTGATTGCCGCGCTCGATCCGGTTGACCGCACTCTGACTCGTCGCCAGCGCATCCGCCAACTGCAGCTGCGTCCAACCACGATGCTGACGCGCATCCCGGATCAACCGACCGATCCGCACAAGGTAATCATCTGCCACAACACGAGACCATATCTCACATATGAGATGCCTCGGCCTCCGACACCACCGACGCGCCGGACAACCCCCGATGCACCGCCAAATGCTCCGGCGTCGCCTCAGCCTTCACCTTGTGCACGAACGCCCGCCGAGCCGCCCGGAACCCATTCTGATCATCGAACATGTCCCGGCTCATCTCCGCCAGCTCCTCAGCCCGGAACGCATCCAACGGCTTACGCCGCTCATCAGCCTCCCGCGCCGCCCGACGCCCCGCCAGCAACCGATCGTAACCCGGATCCACCGCCAGCCGCTCCGCGTACTCCAGCACCCTACGCTCGAAATCCAACCGCGACCCCACCAGCATCTTGTCCGCCAGCCCCAGCTCCACCGCCTCAGCCGCCCCGATCGGCAACGCCTCCTGCGTCAACCGCAACGCCTGCTCAGCCCCCACCCGACGCGGCAGCACATACGTCCAGAACTCACTCCCGAACAACCCCATCGTCCGGTAATGCGGATTCAACACCACCCCATCACGCACGATCACCCGATCCGCACCCAGCCCCATCATCACCCCACCGGCACCGGCATTACCGCCCAGCGACGTCACCACCAACTGCCCCGTACACCCCACGATCTCCCGGCACACCGCATTGATGGCGTTGATGTTCATCCACGCCTCCAACTCCGGATGCCGCGCCGCCTCGATCACATTCAGATGAATGCCGTTGGAGAACACCTCCCCACCACGCACCACCAGCACCCGCGTATCCTGCGCCGCCGCATACCGCAACGCCGCCGCCAACCGCCGGCACTGCTCCGTCGACATCGCCCCGTTGTAGAAGTCGAAACTCACCACCCCCACACCATCACTACGGTCATACGTGATCTCGCTGTACCCCGACCGCTCCGGCGCCGCCGCCACCAGCTCACCCAACGCCATCGCCGCCGGCAACTTCACCGCCCCCTCACGCTCCAACCGCACATGCCCCACCCACACCGAACCATCACCCGTACGCACCAGCACGGCCCCCTCACGCCGCGCCACCACCTCACCCGGCACCTCACCCGGCACCTCCGGACCCCGATACACGTCGAACACCCGCACCGGAAGATCACACAACTGCGC
>NZ_SMLD01000342.1:0-3101 GCF_004352805.1 Nonomuraea mesophila | reverse complement strand
TGACCATCTGGAACGGCAAGGGCGGCAACAACTTCACCCCGCCGGACGTGGTCGGCGCGAACTGGAACACCTACAGCCGGCCCATCGGCGGCGACTTCAACGGCGACGGCAAAGGCGACCTGGCCGCGGTGCGCGACGGCACCCTCCACATCTGGAACGGCAAGGGCGGCAACACGTTCACCCCCGCGGAAGAGGTCGGCCCCGGCTGGTCCCACCTGGCCAGTTCCCTGGTCTCGCTCGGCGACGTCAACAAGGACGGCCGTACCGACATCGGCGCCGTCGACCTCGACGGCGTGCTGCACATCTGGAACGGCAAGGGCAACAACAACTTCACCTCACGCGACCGCGTGGGGGCGGGCTGGAACAGCCTCTCCCGTCCCGTCGGCGGCGACTTCAACGGCGACGGCATCGGCGACATCGCCGCCGTCGACCGTGACGGCGTCCTGCACATCTGGAACGGCAAGGGCAACAACAAGTTCACCGACGCCGACCGCGTCGGCGCCGGCTGGACCCGCCAGTTCGCGCGCACCCTCATGTCCCTGGGCGACGTGAACGGCGACCGGCACTCCGACCTCGCCGCCGTCGACGGCGCCGGCGTCCTGCACCTGTGGAACGGCAGGGGCAACAACAAGTTCGCCCCGGGCGACCCCATCGGGCCCGGCTGGGCTCCGCACTTCCCCGCCGAGTTCGGCGGCGACTTCAACGCGGACGGCGTCGGCGACATCCACGCCACGGGTACGGGCACCCTGCACGTCTGGAACGGCAAGGGCAGCAACAACTTCACCCCCGCGGACTCCGTCGGCGCGGGATGGGCGGACGTCAGCCGCCCCATCGCCGCCGACTTCAACCGTGACGGCATCGGCGACCTGGCCGCCGTACGCGACGGCACCCTCCACATCTGGAACGGCAAGGGCGACAACAAGTTCACCCCCGCAGAGGCCGTCGGCCCCGGCTGGGAGGACCTCGCCGCCACCCTGGCCTCGCTCGGCGACGTCAACCGCGACGGCCACGCCGACCTCGCCGCCGTCGACGCCGAAGGGGTGCTGCACGTCTGGAACGGCCAGGGCAACAACAACTTCCACCCGCCGGTCCGCGTCGGCTCCGGCTGGAACGCCTTCACCCGCCCGGTCGGCGGCGACTTCAACGGCGACGGCACCGGTGACATCGCCGCCGTCAGCAAGGCCGACGGCTACCTGCACATCTGGAACGGCAGGGGCAACACCAAGTTCACCCCCGCCGACTCCGTCGGGCCGAACTGGGCGGATCTCGCCGCCACACTGATGGCCCCCGGCGACCTCAACGCCGACGGTCACACCGACCTCGCGGCCATCAACCCCGAAGGCATCCTCACCCTCTGGAACGGAAAGGGCGACAACAAGTTCGGACCGGCGGTCACCATCGGCCCCAACTGGAACGAACACTTCCCCAGCTGACGACACCTGTGGGCCGGTGGCCTCGACGGGGTGGGCCGGGGGCGTCGCTCCCGGCCCACCCCCGGTCGTGGCTGGTTCAGGTGTCGGTGGACACGTGCTGCCTGCTGAGCGACAGGCCGTGCTCGTCCGCGAAGGCCCGCCGGCACAGGCCGTGACAGAAGCCGTACAAGGTGCCCTGATGAACGAGGGTCAGCTGCGTGTCGAGCTCCACGCTCATGCCGCAGATCGGGTCGATCAGCTTGTCCTCCTCCTGGGCGGGCACCGCACGGTCGGACGTCGCGTCACGGTACGGGCGCGAGACGTACTCGGTGAGATCCATGCTGTCCATGACCCTCCCCATGATGCCGATGCCGCCCTCGGTGATGCCCTCGACCAGGATCAGCGCGTGGGGTTCGCGTCGCACGCGTTCGGGATCGCGGCCGGCGTCCCGCTCCGTCTCGGCCAGGACGTCGGTGACGACGGTGGCCATGTGCTCGCACACCTCCTTACGCCACGACGCCGGAACCGTGACGCGGACGAGATAGCGCGGCGGAGCGGCGGCGTCCGCCGCGGGCCGCTGACCGAGAACCCAGGTGGCCGGCTCGTGCACGAGCACCTGCGTGATCAGCCGTTGCGCGTCGATGATCTCCATGGCGTGGCTGTCGTCCTCGACCATCAGCGTGTCGATGAGCCGACGCCCCAGCACCTCGCGTTCGGTCTCGCTGAGAGCTCCCCTGGGAACGACGACCTCGATCAGCAGCACTGCGCTCACCCAACCCCTCGGAACAGACTTCGCCGTACGATTCCTCCACGATGCCCAGGAGGGGTATACGAAGCATCCGGCAGGCGGACCGTTTCTCGCCTACCATGCAGGAAGTAGGCCCACGCGAACGTGCGACGTCGTCCGTACTCGTGCGGTCCTTCCTCGTGCTGGGAGGAAGCCCGTACCCGTGCGGTTTTTCCTCGCGCTAGGAGGAAGCCTGCACCACGGGAGCACCCTCGCTGGCCTGCACCAGCACGAACCCCTGCCCCTGGAACGCCAGTTGCATGGCCTCTCCACTCCCTCGCCCGATCAGCGCGCCCGCCTTCATCGTCCGGTTCACG
This sequence comes from Nonomuraea mesophila, assembly GCF_004352805.1. Taxonomy (NCBI): domain Bacteria; kingdom Bacillati; phylum Actinomycetota; class Actinomycetes; order Streptosporangiales; family Streptosporangiaceae; genus Nonomuraea; species Nonomuraea mesophila. Next base: position 585 of record NZ_SMLD01000342.1, on the reverse strand, counting down.
CCCACGTGCAGGCTGGTGCTCCAGCAAACGGCGGACTGGCCGTCGGCGTACGTCGGCATCTGCGCGGCGTCGAGCAACACCGGCGTACCGTGCGTCGTCACCGCCACCCACCCGGTGCCGTTGATCGTCGTGTTGAACAACCCGCCCGCCGCGACCCCCGCGCCCTGAACCCGCTGGATGTCCCAGGACAGCTGCGGCTGGAAGGCCAGCAGGTTGCGTCCGTTGACCGTGAGCCCCTCGTTCTCCAGGTAGAACAGGTGGATGTCGTCGGCGTTGTCCGCGAGGTAGAGCAGCCCGTCGCCGCGCACCCGCATCAGCGACGCGCCCTCGCCCGTCATCGCCTTCTTGAACAGCTTGCCGAGGCCGCCCGACCCTTCGTAGTCGAAGTCCATCTGCCCCTGGAAGGCGACCATCGAGCCCTGCTTGGCCAGCACTTCGGGCAGTTGCACCCGGAGCATCTTGCCGTTCTGGAGAGCGAAGCCGGGGGGCAGGGGCTGGCCGTCGAGGTTGCCGAAGATGGAGCTGCGCACGGTATCTACCTTTCGAGAAGTCGTGCCCGTTAGCGTACGGAAAATCCCCTCCAAC
>NZ_SMLD01000341.1:0-3193 GCF_004352805.1 Nonomuraea mesophila | reverse complement strand
GTGGGGAGACGCAGCGGGGGCGGCGCCGGGGACGCCGCGATCACATAGTGTAGTTATACCATCACACAGCGCCCCGGGTCAGCGGTCGACGGCGCAGGTGTCCCTGTTGAGCGAGAATCTGCTCGGCAGTGACGTGTCGCCCGTGTGGTTGGCGAGATAGCCCAGCGTGACGCTGCCGCCGGGCGCGATCGACGCGTTGTGGCCGGCGTTGACCGCGATGACGATGTCGCCGCTCTGGGTGAGGTCGGTGTTCCAGTCGGAGACGATGCTCTGCCCCTGCGGAAGGGGGAAGCGCAGCGTCCATCCGTCGATCGGCGTGGTGCCGGTGTTGGTGACGATGAGGTCGACGGTCATGCCGCCGCCCCAGGTCCGCGTGGTGTGCCCGATCAGGCAGGTCGGCTCCGCGCGTTCGAACGAGACGCGGTGCAGGCCACCGGGAAGGTCGTTGACGACGTACAACTCGCCCTGCGCCGTGGCGCCGAACGCGGTGACCTGCGTCGGCGTCTGGCCGATCTCGGCCTGGAGATAGCCGCCCGCGCCGTCCTCACGCAGCGCCCACACGGTGGAGGAGCAGTAGTCGGTGGCGATGTAGGTGCCGCCGACCAGGTCGGCGAACTCCTCGCCGTGGTAGACCTGCCCGCCGATGACCGCGCAGCCGCCGGTGTGCGGGGAGTAGGTGAAGACCGGCTCGGTGTACTCGGCGTCGGAGCGGCACTGGGTCTCGTCGAACACCTCCAGCCCTTCGTAACAGGACCAGCCGAGGTTCGCGCCGGCCTGCCGTCCCGGCTTGACGTGGTTGATCTCCTCCCAGCGGCCCTGGCCGACGTCGGCGATCCACATCGAGCCGTCCGCGGGGTCGATGGAGAACCGCCACGGGTTGCGCCCGCCGTACATCCAGATCTCCTCGCGGGCGCCCTCGACGCCGGCGAAAGGATTGTCCTGCGGTACGCAGTAGGCCAGGTCGCCGCAGCTCCGGCTGACGTCGATGCGCAGGATCTTGCCCAGCAGGGTGTCCACGCGCTGCCCGGAGTCGAACGGGTCGCCGGAGCCGCCGCCGTCGCCGATGCTCATGTACAGGTTGCCGTCGGTGCCGAAGGTGATCTGGCCGCCGTTGTGGTTGCTGTTCTCGGCGTGCTCCTGGGACAGCAGAGGTTCGAGGCCGGCGTCGTCCAGCGCGTACCGCGCCAGGGTCACCGCGCCGTCCGGCAGCGCCGTGTAGGCCAGGTACAGGTCGTGGCTCTCGGCGAAGTCGGGCGCGAGGGCGATGCCGAGCAGCCCGCGCTCGTTGCCCGATTCGTCCACCGACGCGGTGATGTCGATGATCGGGGTCGCGTCGAGACCGGTGTCCGGGTGGTAGACCCGCACGGTCCCGCGTTTCTCGGTGATGAACAGCCGGTCCGTCCCGTCGTCGGGCGCGGCGATGGCGGTGGGGCGGCGTAAACCGAAGGCGACCTGGGTGGTGACCGTGTTGATCTCCTCCAGCGGCACCTCGGAGGCGGCCGGGACGGACGGGGACGTCGCCGCGGCGACCGGTGGGGTGAGCACGCCCACGGGGGCGAGCAGCGGCAGGGTGAGGGCGAGCAGTGCGGGGGCGGCCCAGCGTTTTCCTGGCATGGCGGGACTCCAAGAGGCGAGGCGTCGTCGGATCGGACGGTAGCGGCTCACCCGCCGTCCCAACCAGGGCGGCGATCATGACGTACGCACGTAGCCGCCGCGCCAGCTCGTGGGCGTTCTCTGACCTGCGGTGATGCGGGAACGTTCCGGCACCCCGCCACCGGCCGAATGAAACGTACATCGCCGCACGCTTCACACGGGTGGGGGCAGGCGGTCAGGCGTCGGGGTCGACCTCGGGATGCGTGAACCGCACGGGCTTGCCCAGCGACCGGGCGTAGGCGATCTCGGCTCGGGTGCTGTCTCCGACGTAGTCGCCGACCACGAGCACCTCATCAGCGAGCCGGATCTTCGCCCGGTGCAGATCGTCGAGTCGAACCTTCAGCGCCTCGGCCTCGACGGGATCGGACCAGAGCTCGTGCGGCGACTTCATGTCACAACCCGGCTTGACGACGATCCTTCCGGCTGTGGTCTCCCGCAGCTCGGCCTCGGTCATCTCGATCATGAAACGAGTGGAGCCGCAGATCACGACGATACGCGGGAGGCTCAGCCGCTTCTTCGCGTCGGCGAGTACCTCCTCGGGGGTGAGCGGTCGCGGATATGACACTGGTTCCTCCTGGTGGCGTGGTCCAAGGGGTGCCTGCGGAGGGGACGAAAGCGTCCCGTGCACAGGCGAGGGTTGCAGGTGCGGAGGTCCGCCGTCCGGGGGTGGGCCGGTCATGGGTGAAGGCGGGGTGCTCCGTGCGGTGGCGTGGCCGCGGCCGCAGGCGTCCCCTGGTCAGTCCGGCAGGACGGGTGGGGTGCCGTGGGGGCGCCGCGCAGGGTGGTGACGGCCTCGTCGAGGCCAGGGCGGGCCGCCGGATAGGTGACCGCGTCGCCGTCCTGGCCGAGTTCCTCGATGAGCGTGTTGCCGCCGATCTGCTTCTCAGAGGGTGTGCCCACGATCTCTCCCCGAACCGATGTGCCGACACGATGTCATGATGCAGGTGACGCTTGCGACCGGCTCAACGGACGACCGGACCGCCGTCCGGGACAGTCCGGCCGCTTCCGCCGTCAGAGCGGGGGGCGGTCGCGGAGCAGGGCGGCCAGTTCCACCCGCGAGGTCACGCCCAGCTTGGGGAAGGCCTTGTAGAGGTGGTAGGCGACCGTGCGAGGGCTGAGGAACAAGTGCGCGGCGATCTCCCGGTTGCTGGCGCCGGTGGTCGCCATCCGCACCACCTGGAGCTCCTGGGGGGTGAGTGCGGCCAGTCCGGCCGTGGCCGTGGCGCCGGGCAAGATGATCGCCGCGGCCACGGCAGCCCGCCCGAAGTGATCGCCCGCGCGATCCTGCGCGCGCTGACCGCGCCACGCCCGGCGACCCGGTATCCCGCGGGCGGGCACGCCAAGCTGCTCACCAAGCTGCCCCGGCTGCTGCCCGACCGCCTGCTCGACTGGCTCTTCCTGCGGATGCTCGGAGTGACTCCTCCGCTCCCTGAAGGGAGCGGCTTCTCGCTAAGCCGCTTCCGAAGCCTGGCGAAGGGCAAGCCCTGCCCTGAGGATGTTGACCGCCGCGTTCACGTCGGCGTGCGCGGTATGCCCGCAC
>NZ_SMLD01000340.1:0-3251 GCF_004352805.1 Nonomuraea mesophila | reverse complement strand
TCCATGAGCTTTCCACCCCCGCCGATGGGCAGCCCCACCCCGGGCGCGGGTCCCGCTCCGGGCGTGGATCCCGTCCCGGGCGTGGGTCCCGCTCCGGGCACGGGCCCCGCCCCGGCTGCCGGCGACCCCGCGCCGGATCCGACGCCGTTGGTTCCCAGGCCCTCCGGCTCCCCACCAGGCTTCGCCCCCTCAGGCCCGCAGTGGCCAGGGACATCGTCCGGACCCGCGTCGCCCGAAGGGGTGCCGTCAGGGCCGGTGGCGTTCGGGCAGCCGCCGTCCGGTGCGGCCTTCTCCGGAGGGGTGTCGTCCGGTGTGGGTCCCTCCGGAGGGGTGCCGTTCGGGGCGGGAGCATCCGGAGGGGCGCCGTCGGGGGTGGGTACGCGCCGTTCCCGCGGCGGCGCCCGGACCGTGGCGATCACGGTGACCGTCGTCGTGGCGGCCGGGGTGCTGGTGTGGCAGGTGCTCCCGGCCCGGAACCCGGCCGACCCCGGCGCTTCGAGGACGCCCGGGAGCAGTCCCATGGCCGTACCCTCCGGCGGCGGGAAGCCCGCCGTCACCGGGTCCCCGAGCGGGAAGCCCGCCATCATCGGGTCCCCGAGCGGTGAGCCCACCGTGACCGGGTCCCCGAGCGCGAGCACGGTCGGGAACGAGAACCTGCACACCGGCGCCGGCGTAAGGGCCATGATCACCAAGGTGAAGCCCGTCATCGGCGGGACCAAGGTGGTCAAGATGGTGTTATATCCGGACTATGCCTCCGTCGACGTGCCCGTGAAGGACGACACCGAGATCTACGACAGCTTCTCCTACCGCGACGGCGAGGTCAGCAAGTCGACCATAGGCGGCAAGGTGCGCGGCCCGACGGTCGACCTGGCCAGGTACAACTGGGACGCCCTGCCCAGGCTGCTGAGAAAAGCCAACAAAGACCTCGGCGTACCCAAACCCACCTCCAACCATGTGATCGTGGACCCCGACTACGGGTTCGACGGCATCCGGCAGGCGCTGCTCGTCTACGCCTCCGACGGGATCCGCTCCGGCTACCTGGTCGCCAGCCCGAAGGGCAAGGTGCTCAGGATGTTCCCCGACGACTAACCGAAGGCCGCCCGCTCGTGCCTGGCGTACCGGCCTCTGGTCAGTGCGAGCAGGATGCGCAGGGGCGCGCCCGCGCCCGCCAGCAGCCGCCTCCCCTCCTCCTGCGTGGCGTGGCGCAGCAGCCACGGCGCCGTGAAGACCAGTTGCCCGAACGACGCCCGCCTGGCGACCTGCCGCTCCGTCCAGGCGTAGGCGTCGTAGGGCACGAACCTGGTGATGATCGGGAAGAGGTCCGACTCCTCCTCCGCGATGTGCTCGTCCAGGAAGTCGGTCAGCTCGGCCAGACAGCGCCGCAACACCTGGCGGTCGCCCCGCAGCGCGGCGCGGCAGCGGTCGAGCACGGGCCCGAGCGCCTGGTGGTCGTCGGTGTACGGATCGAGGTCCACGGCGTGGCCGGCGGTACGCTCGATGATCGGCCACAACAGGTCGTCCTCGTTGGCGTGGTGGTGGTGGACCTCGGTCAGGACCGAGCCGGCGTACGCGCGGACGGCCTCGTTCCTGCCGCCCGTGAGCGGGTCCTTCCCGCCCAGCACCTCGGTGATCCGGCGCAGGTCGGTGAGCATGGCACGGTGGATGACGTACATCGAGGTGAGGTCCGGTTCGCGTTCCCCGTCGTGGCGGGGGGAGACGGCTGGGATTCGCACAGTGTTCATGCGGAACAGCATGCGCGGAGGCACTTTTCGTCCTCTGGTCGCCGGCTTGTCGCCGGGTCAGCAGATGTCCCTGTAGCCGCTCTCCGGGATCAGGCGGCTCCACTCCGCCTTGCTCAGCGGGCCGCCGGCCCTGACGCACACCTCCTGCGCCGTGAGCGCGGGATCGACCGGCCGCTCGCGTACGGTGCCGTCGAGCGTCACCCCGCGCAGCCGTTTGCCGTCCTGGCTGAACACCGGTCCTGCGGCCCAGGACCCGACCTCGCCGACCTCGCGCAGCGTGTTCACGTCCCAGAGCGACGTACGGGCGGCGTCGATCGCGAGCAGGTCGCCCTTCGGCGAGAACCGCAGTTCGTCGACCGGGGTGGTGCCGGTGCCGAGCGTGCCGCGCGGGACGCGTTCGTAGACGTCCCAGAGGAGCACCCGGCCGCCGTCCAGCCCGAACGCCAGCGTGCGGCCGTCGGGGGAGAAGGCGAGCGCGGTCGGCGTGGTCCTGACGTTCGCCGGCACCGCCAGGGCCAGTGGAGTGATCTTGCCGGTCCGGAGGTCGAGCAGGTTCGCGCCCGCGGCCAGCGTCGAGCCGTCGGGGCTGAAGGCCAGCGCGGCATCCGCCGCGCCCTCGTACACCTTGATCCGCCGCCCCTCGCGCACGTCCCACGTCTCCAGGGCGCTGCCGCGGGCCGTGGCCAGCGTGGCGCCGTCGGGGGAGAGCGCTACGGCGAGTACGGCGCCGCCCGCGTCGATCGAGGCCACCCGCCTCGCGCCGGCCACCTCCCATACGGTCACCGGGTCGCCGGTGACGGCCAGCAGGCGCCCGCCCGCGTCGAACGACACGTCACCCGCGGCGGCGATCCGGCCGAGCGTCCTGCCGGCGACGGTGTCGGTGAGCTCGATCGTGTCGCCCACCTCCTTGGCGGCGAACCGGCCGTTGCCGCTGAAGGTGGCGGTGCGGCCCGTGTCGGAGGGGGCGGGCAGCCCTGCGACGTCCAGCGAGACGACCGAGCCGGTGCCGCTGAGGTAGCGCAGGGTGCGTCCGTCGCCGGAGAAGGCCAGGCCGTGGCCGGGGTCCCTGAGCGGGTAGGAGCCGGTGACGCGGCGTTCGGCCACGTTCCAGACCCGCACCTCGCCGGCGCCCGGCAGGGCCAGCAGGCGGCCGTCAGGACTGAACACGGGGGGCCCGTCCAGCGTGCCCTCCACGGTTCCCAGGGTCAGGGTGCCGGTCTCCGTGGGCGCCTGCCGCTCCTCCACGCGGAACGTCTCCGCGCCGTTCTCGGGGCTGGGGCCGGCGTCCTCGCCGGAGCTCTTGACGGACGGCGCGCCGTTCACGCCGGGAAGGGCCGCGACGGCGGGACCGGGTCCCTTCACCGGCTGCTCGATCGGGCGACCGGCCGGTCGCGGACCGCCGCCTCCGGAAAGGGCGCCGGCGGAGGGACGTGCGGGGCCGGCGACCGGCGGGTCACCGGCGGCGGGTGGGCTGCCGCCGGAGGGGCGCGGTTTCGCGGTCGTGGAGGG
>NZ_SMLD01000033.1:0-67834 GCF_004352805.1 Nonomuraea mesophila | reverse complement strand
GAGACAGCTGCCCCTCGCCTGATCCCTCGTCCTGCCGCTCGCCTTGCCGCTCGTCCTGCCGCTCGCTCTGTCTCTCGCCCTGCCCGCTGTTCTGCCGGCCCTGCCCGCGGCCGCACCGAGATCGAGGCCGGGGCCCGCGTTCAGTGCCACGCCGGGATCGGCGGCCAGCACCTCACCGAGATCCGCGTCCACCCGTACATCCGTTGCGGCGCGCGGCTCGGACGCGGGCGCCGGGTCGGGGGCCGGTGCCTCGTGCTCGTCCGCCACGAGCAGGTGCAGGGCCGCGTACACGAGCCAGACCGCGAACATCGTCAGCTGCGCCCGGTGCGCGATCCCCACTCCCTGCCCGGTCGTGAGCGCGCCCACCATGAGCACCGTGGCGGCCGCGCTGAGCCACGTGAGCGACCACGCCACCCACGACCGCCACCTCAGGCCGAGCAGCACCATCGCGGCCAGCCCGCACACCGTGGACAGCGAGCCGGCCAGCGTGTGCAGCCGGTGCGGCCATGACGGCTCCCGCAGCCCGCACGCGGGGTCGCTGAGCACCGCGCAGTCGAGGGGGAACACCGCGGAGGCGGAGGTGAGCAGCCCGAACGCGGCCAGCGCCAGCCACCCCTGCCACTCGCGCGCCGCCCTCGGCAGGAGCAGCACGCCCGACACGCACGCCAGCCCGGCCAGCCCGTCGCTGACCCGGAACAGGCGCGTCCACGGCTGGTCGCGGGCGGCCAGCTCGCTGACGTACCCGTGAGCTCTGTCGACCGCCGGCGTGGTGAACTGGCCCGTGATCCACGCGCTGCCCAGCACCGCCGCAACGATGAACGCGGATGCCGCGAGCACGAACAATCTTCGCTCCACGTGAGCATTAGATCACTTTGGGTGATAGCCGCTCAGGAGCGCCCCTGTCAGAGGCCGGGCGCGCCCCAGACGGGGAACCACCGGCTGAGGTCCTTCTCCAGCGGCAGCTCGCCCTCCAGCGCGCCCCTGGCCTGCAGTTCGAGCGCGTTGTCGCGCCGCTGACCGGGCAGCGGCGCGAACGGGTAGAAGGTGCCTCGTTTGTACAGGTAGACGACCGCCAGCCGGCGCCCGTCGTCCGGGGCGGTGAACGAGGCCAGCGAGCACAGCAGCGAGGGCCCGAACCCGGCCCCCTCCAGCGACGAGTTGACCGCGTGGAGCTCGGTGACCAGGTCGCTGAGGGCGTCGGGCGAGCGGCGTACGAGCAGCCAGGTGTAGCCGTAGCCGTCGTCCGACTCCTCGACGCGCTCGCCCAGCAGCGCCTTGACGTCGCGTTCGAGCGTGGCGAACGCGCCGCCCTCGGCCGCCCTGAACGCCACCGAGCCGAGCCCCGTGGGCGTGAGCCCGGTCGCGGCCTGCAGCGTCACGGCCGCGGACGGCAGCGCGAACAGCGCGTCGAGGTTGGGCTTGACCGGTTTCGACCGGCCGAGCAGCGCATCGAGCCAGCCCATCCGGGTTCAGCCCCTTCCGAGCTGCTTGGAGATGTTCGTCAGCTGCTCCAGGCGCCGCTCGAGCCGCGGATGCGTGGAGAACAGGTTCGCCAGCGTCTCGCCCGGGGCCAGCGCCGGGGCGAAGTAGAAGGCGTTGAACGGCTCGGCCTCGCGCAGGTCGCGGGTCGGGATCCTGGCCATGTCGCCGCTGATCTTGACCAGCGCGCTGGCCAGGGCCGACGGTCGCTGGGTGAGCAGCGCACCCGCGCGGTCGGCGGCCAGTTCCCGGTAGCGCGACAGAGCGCGGGTGAGCAGGAAGCTGACGGCGTACACGATGACGGAAACCAGCACGATGATCAGCCCGACCGGTACGCCGCCCTGGCCGCCGTTGCGGCGGCCGCCGAGCCCGGTGTAGAGGGCGAACCTGGTCATGAGCCCCGCCACGATGCCGAGGAACGAGGCGATCGTCATGACGGCCACGTCGCGGTGGGCGACGTGCGAGAGCTCGTGCGCGAGCACGCCTTCGAGCTCCTGCGGCTCGAGGCGGCGCAGGATGCCCGTCGTCACGCAGACGACGGCCTTCTTCTGGTTACGGCCGGTGGCGAACGCGTTGGGGACGTCGGAATCCGCGATCGCCACCCGCGGTTTGGGCATGTCGGCCAGCGCGCACAGCCGGTCGATCATGCCGTGCAACTCGGGGGCCTCCTGCGGCGAGACCTCCCGCCCTCCCATCGCGAACAGCGCGATGCGGTCGGACAGGAAATACTGCACGAGCAGCAGACCCCCTGCCAGCACCAGCACGGTCAGCGCCCGCACGCCCAGGGAGATCAGGACGCCGACGAACACCACGTAGAGCAGCCCGAGCAGGAACATCGTCACGACCATGCGGCTGGTCAGGCCGCGGTCGGGCGCGAACCGGGTGCGCACGGGGGCTCAGCCCGGGATGAGGCCTTGGTCGCCCAGCATCTCCCGGACCTCCTCGATCGAGGCGTCCGCGGGGGGAAGGATCAGCTCTGACGGCTCAAGGCTGTCGTCGGGGAGCGCCTTGCCCACATGGCGCACCTTGTCGAGCAGTGCGTGCAGCTTGACGCGGAAGGACTTCTCGTCGCCCGCGTCGATCGCCGCCTCCAGCTCGGTGTCGAGCTCGTTGAGGACCGAGATGTCGTCGGCGGAGATCTCCACCTGACCCTCGCCCATGATCCTGACAATCATGCGCCCTCCCCTGGCTGACGCAGCTGCTGGGTCTGGCCGGGCTGCTGCTGGGCCTGCTGAGGAGCCTGCTGCGGCTGCTGCTGCGGCTGGCCCTGTTCGATGGCGCTCTGCGGCGCCGGGCCCTGGCCCAGCTCGGACTTCATCCTGGCCAGCTCGAGCTCGACGTCCATGCCGCCGCCCATGCGGTCGAGCTCGGCCTGGATGTCGTCGCCCTTGGTGCCGCCGCTGTAGTCGTCGAGCGCCCCGCTGGCGAGCAGCTCGTCGATGGCGCCCGCGCGGGCCTGCATCGACGCCGTCTTGTCCTCGGCGCGCTGGATCGCCAGTCCGACGTCGCCCATCTCCTCGGAGATGCCGGAGAACGCCTCGTTGATGCGCGTCTGAGCCTCGGCCGCGGTGTAGGTGGCCTTGATCGTCTCCTTCTTCGTGCGGAAGGAGTCGACCTTGGACTGCAGCCGCTGGGAAGCCGTGGTCAGCTTCTCCTCCTCGGCCTGCAGGTTGTCGTGCTGCACCTTCAGGTCGGCCATCTGCGTCTGCAGATTGGACCTGCGCTGCAGCGCCTCGCGGGCGAGGTCTTCACGCCCCACGGACAGCGCCTTGCGCCCTTGCTCCTCGTAACGCTGTGCCTGCTTCTCCAGGCCGGTGATCTGCAGCTCGACCCTCTTGCGCGACGTGGCGACGTCGGCCACGCCCCTGCGCACCTTCTGCAGCAGCTCCAGCTGCCGCTGATAGGAGTAGTCGAGGGTCTCGCGCGGATCCTCCATCTTGTCCAAAGCCTTGTTGGCCTTGGACTTGAAGATCATCGAAAGTCTCTTCATCACGCTCATGCGCGTCGGCCGTCCCCTTCTAGGTCGTGCTGGTGTTCCCAATGCGACGCAGCCGCCTTGGGATTACCCTACGCATAACGCGCGAGGGCGTCACTAAGTTGCAGTCCAGGTAGGGTTGACGTCGTGTTGCGACGCCGTTCCCAAACCTCCGTGGACGATACCCCCACCCTCACTGACGATCCTAAGCCCAAGGGCAAAGGTCGTCCCACACCCAAGCGCCGGGATGCCGAAGGCAAACGGCGCCAGCCGGTCTCCGCGCCCAAGGACCGCAAAGAGGCCTACCGGCAGATGCGGGCCAAGCAGGCCGCCGAGCGTGAAAAGGCCCGCAGGGGCATGCTCGCCGGTGACGAACGTTATTTCCCTGCCAGGGACAAGGGCCCGGCGCGCAAGTTCGCGCGCGACTGGGTCGACTCCCGCAGGCTGCCGAGTCAGTATTTTCTGCCGTTCTCGCTACTCATCCTGCTGGCGACGTGGATCCCCTGGCCGATGGAGATCCGCGCGCAGGTGCTCAACCTCGTCATCGCTGTCGGCTGGCCGATCATGATGATCGGCGTGCTGTTCACCTCCGTCTACGTCGCCTGGAAGGTGAAGCGGGAGGTGGCGCAGAAGATGCCCGGCGAGAGCCTCAGAGGCGTGGGCTTCTACGCGGCCATGCGGGCGCTGCAGATCCGCCGGCTGCGTTTCCCGCCGCCGCAGGTGCTCCCGGGCGGCAAGCCGGTACAGCCCAAGCGGTAACCATATTTTCCCGATTTTCCGGGAGACTCCGACAAATCGGGAAAATTATGAGTTGTGGTACGCGGCGTTGTCCCAGCGCAGCACGCCCCGCCTGACCGCGGGCCGCAGGCCGTCGATCTCCGTGCCCGTCTCCAGGGCGTCGGCCACGGCCCGCATCAGCGCGTAGTAGGACGGCATCCGGGGCCCCGCGCCCTCCCATCCGACGGCGCCGTCCATGGGGTCGAGCACCGCGTACCTCCCGTCCACGCCGAGAAACGGGATCGCCCGGTCGCCCACGACCTCGCCCACGGGGTCGTGACCCGGGTCGGCGCGGTCTTTCGCGCACTGTGCCCGCCAGGCGTCCCTGATCTGGCGGACACCGAGGATCGGCGCCCCGTTCCGCGAGAAACCGAACGCTCCCGCTCCGCGCGAGCCGTTGTGGCGCAGGAGCGAGGCGCGCAGGTCGTCGGGAAAGTCCAGGCCCATCTGCGCCTCGGCGATCGCGATCGTGCGGGCCCTGCCGGGCGCTCCGAGCGTCCGGTACGTACGCGGCGCGTTGGCCTTCAGCCACCGCTCGATCCGCCGCCACTGGCGGTTCACCGCCCGCCGCACCTTCGGGTCGACCGGCCTGACCCGGGCCCGGCGCTGTTCGGGCACACACCCGCCATCGGCGACGGCCCAGGACTGCGGCTGCGTGGTGGGGGGTGGCACGGGAGAGGGCGGCGTGCTCGTGGGCCGGGCGTCGTCCCTGGACGCGAGCGACTGCGCAATCAGCGCGTCCTGTTCCTCCTGGTACGCCCGGCCCCGGGCCGTGGCCGTCTCCTGCGCCTGCGTGGGGACCAGCGCGGCCACCAGGGTGAGCGCCACGACCGCCGTGATGCCGGCCCATGCCAGGCCCATCCCGGTCCTCCTGACCGGTCGCGGGGGCGGCGGGGGCGGCGTCTTCGGCATGCGGGCGCGGCGGCGCAGCCGGACCACGATGGCGGTCACGACGGCGGCCGTCAGCGCCAGCCGTACGAGCTTCAGCACGCCGCGCACCCTATCCCGAACGGATCACCCCACGTGCCGGGATTAGAGTCGGATGCATGGAATTCCGACACCTCGGTCGCAGCGGCCTCATGGTCAGCGAGATCAGCTACGGCAACTGGCTCACCCACGGCTCCCAGGTCGAGGAGGACGCCGCCAAGCAGTGCGTTCAGGCGGCACTCGACGAGGGCATCACCACGTTCGACACGGCCGACGTGTACGCGGCGACGAAGGCCGAGGCAGTGCTCGGCCGGGCGCTCAAGGGCGTGCGCAGGGAGTCGCTGGAGATCTTCACCAAGGTCTACTGGCCGACCGGCCCCGGCAGGAACGACCGCGGCCTGTCGCGCAAGCACATCACCGAGTCGATCCATGCCTCGCTGCGGCGGCTGCAGACCGACTACATCGACCTTTACCAGGCCCACCGCTTCGACCACGAGACCCCTCTCGAGGAGACGATCAAGACCTTCGACGACCTCGTACGCCAGGGCAAGGTCCTCTACGTCGGCGTCAGCGAGTGGAACGCCGAGCAGATCGCCCAGGCCCTCAAGATCGCCGACGAGATGGGCTTCGACCGGATCGTGTCGAACCAGCCCCAGTATTCGATGTTGTGGCGGGTCATCGAGTCCGAGGTCGTGCCGCTGAGCGAGAAGGAGGGCGTCGGCCAGATCGTGTGGTCGCCGATCGCCCAGGGAGTGCTCACCGGGAAATACCTGCCGGGGCAGCAGCCTCCGGAGGGTTCGCGGGCGACCGACAAGAGCGGCGGCAGCTCCATGATCGCCCGGTGGATGAGGGACGACGTGCTGACCCGCGTGCAGGAGCTCAAGCCGATCGCCGCGGACCTGGGCCTCAGCATGGCGCAGCTGGCCATCGCCTGGGTGCTGCAGAACCCGAACGTCTCCAGCGCCATCATCGGGGCCAGCCGCCCCGAGCAGGTGCGTGACAACGTGCAGGCGTCGGGCGTCAAGCTGGACGCGGACGTGCTGCGGCGGATCGACGACGTGCTCGGCCCGGTCGTCGAGCGCGACCCCGCCAAGACCGAGAGCCCCCGTACGCGCCCATAACCACGCCCACAACGAAAACCCCTTGAGCCACGAATGCGCTCAAGGGGTTTTCGCTGTTTCTGGCATTCACTCCGGACGCAATGACATTCCCGCGTACTCGACGCGGTCCTCCTCGAGCAAGGCCACCTGCTCCACCCCGGAATCGAGCAGGTCACGCCAGTTCTCGCCGAGCCACGACTCCGCGTCCGCCTGGCTCGGAAAAACCTCTCGCGGCAAAGGACGATCCGTTACCTCACCACCATGTGCATTTTCATAACGCCAACGCCATGTCATGCCATACGCTCCTTTTCCGCCAGTTCGCCGGCGCACCCTCCGCAGGCACTGGAACCCTACTCCCGAGTTCGGAGGTCCATCGATGCCGCGCGCGTTTCGTGTCGCCACCGGAGTCGCCCTCGGGGCGGCGACCCTGATCTTCCTCCCCTGCCCTGCCCTCGCCGCACCACCCGTCACCCCCGGGGATCCCGTGCCAGGCGCGGCGCGCGGGTGGAGCGTCTGGCAGAGCGACGGCACCGCCTGGCTGGCGGCCGCCGCCGGCGACTCCCCGCCGGACGGGTCATTCATCGGCTGGCGTTTCTCGGCCGCGCCGGACGGGGGTGAGCCTCCCGGCGGCGAGCTGCCCTCGTTCCAGGCGGTGTGCGGCAGGGACACCGCCGCGTCCGGGCACAAGCGCGTGGCCGTGGCGGTGGACTTCGGACAGGCCGGCTCCGACGCCTACCCCGGCGAACGTCCGCCCGCCGCTCCGGCCGTCACGTGCGTCGCGGGCGCCGAGTCCGCCACCTCCGCCGGGCTCCTCGCCTCCACCGCCAGGGTCCGGGTGGACGCGGGCGGGGACGTGGTCGCGGTCGACGACTATCCGGCCAGGGAGAAGGGCGGCACGGCGCTGACCGCCACCCCCGCCGCCGCCGGCTCCGCCGCGGGCGGGCCGCCGGTCATGGTGATCGCGGGCGGGGCGGGCGTACTGGTCCTGCTCGGAGGCGGCGCCCTGGTGGCCACCCGCCGCCGCACCACGGCGAGGACGTCCGGCTGAGCCCATGTCAAGGGTTGGAACGTTCCCGGCGGCCACGCCCCCGCCCCGGGCCGGCAGGAGCGGGTACGGGTTTGTACGCTCGGCGCGGTGAAGCTCCTTCTCACCGGCACTGCGGGCGGCGCGGGCTGGCCGGAACCCGGCTGCGGGTGCGCCTCGTGCGCCGGGCTGCCCGCCGGGCATCGCCGCCCGTTCGAGCTGGTCGTGGACGACGTGGCCCGCTACCCCTTCACCGGCCCGCCCGGCGGCTACCGGCCACTCGCGGGCGGTCTGGGGCTGGCGGGCCCCGACGGGTCCACGCTCCTCCACCTGCCCGCGGGACGAACACCGCCGGCGGACGGGCCCGCCCGCTACGACGTCGTCCTGATCGACCTGCTGGACCGGCCGGAGCGGCTCGGCGAACTGCGGCGCGCAGGGCTGGCCGACGACGCGACCCTGGTGGTGGCCGTCGGGCTCGATCACCGGGTGCGGTCGGAGGAGGAACTGGCCAGGCGCCTGCGGCTGTGGGGGGCGATCGCCGTCCCTGACGGCACGGAGCTGACGTGCCGCCCTTCCGGCGGCCCGCCGGACGACCCCACCGGCCCCCGGCCGGGCGGCTCCATGAGCGACGGGGTGAGCGGACAGGCGAGCGCCCGCGTGGGGCTGCCGCGGCGGACGCTGCTGCTGGGCGGGGCGCGCTCGGGCAAGTCGGCCGAGGCGGAGCTGCGGCTGGCGGCGGAGCCGTGCGTCACTTATGTCGCCACCGGGCCGGCCGGCGGAGAGGACGGCGAGTGGGCGGAACGGGTGCGGGCACACCGGGAGCGGCGGCCCGCGCACTGGGCCACCGCCGAGACCACCGACCTGGCCACCGCCCTCACAGAGGCCACCACACCGCTGCTGATCGACGGGCTGGGGACCTGGGTGGCGGCGGTCTTCGACGAGTACGGGGCCTGGGAGGGAGACCGCGCGCCCGTGGAGGCGCGCTGCGACGACCTCGTGGCGGCGTGGCGGCAGGCCCCGGAGCCGGTTGTGGCGGTGTCCGACGAGGTGGGGCTGGGCGTCGTGCCCGCCACGGCCGCCGGCCGGGCCTTCAGGGACGTGCTGGGACGGCTGAACGAGCGTCTGGCCGCCGAATCCGAGCAGGTGGCTCTGGTGGTCGCCGGGCGTCCGCTGGAGCTCTGACGGCTGTCCAGGACGCCGTCACGAACGCACTCCGGAACGCCGGCCCGGACGCGTCCAGAAACCACCCGCACGCACACGCGGTCACCGCCCGCACAGACGCGTCCAGTCACACCGTACGGACGTGTTCGTTCACGACCGTACGGACGCGTCCGGGGAGCCTGGCGCGGGTCGGAAAGCGGGCAGCCGCCCGGGCACGTGCGATGCGCGCCTCACGGAGGCGGGATCGGGGCGGGGATCATGCGCGGGGATCACGCGCGGGCGGCGCGGGCGTACCAGCGGCCGTCCACGCGGTCCACGTCAAGGGAGCGGCCGAAGCAGTCGGAGAGGTTGGCGGGGGTGAGCACGTCGTCCGCCGGGCCCATGGCGAGCACCCGGGCGTCGCGCATCAGCATCGCGTGCGTGGTCGACGCGGGCACCTCCTCCAGGTGGTGCGTCACCGTCACCGTGGTGAGCACGGGCCTGGTGGCGGCGAGGTCCTCGACGGCGGTGATGAGGTCTTCCCTGGCGGGCAGGTCGAGCCCCGCGAACGGCTCGTCGAGCAGCAGCACCGCCGGGTCCGCCATGAGCGCCCTGGCCACGCGGATCCTCGCCCGCTCCCCTTGCGAGCACACGCGGAACGGCCGCTCCGCCAGCTCCTTGCAGCCCAGGTCGGCGAGCAGCCGGTGAGCCCGGTCCCGCTCCGCGTCGCCGTACTTGTCCCACAGCGGAACGCTCGTCCCCGTGTGACCGGTGAGCACCACCGTGTGCGCGGTCGCGCCCTCCTGCTCCATCAGCTCCTCGTCGATCAGCCGCTGGCTGGAGGCGACGAGGCCGATGTGCCGGCGCAGCTCGCGCACGTCGACCCGGCCGAGCGGGTGGCCGAGCACCTTGACCGTGCCCTCGCTGGGGTGCCGTACGGCGCCGGCCAGTGAGAGGAGCGTCGTCTTGCCCGCGCCGTTGGGCCCGAGGACGGCCCAGTGGTCGCCGTAGCCGACCTGCCAGTCGATGCCGTCGAGCAGCGCCTTGCCGACAACGCGGACGCCTACGCCTTCGAGTTCAAGCACGTGCATCCCGACAGACTAGTGGGCACCGGGATCGTCCGTTACCGATGTGAAATACGAACGCGTACCGGCGTTACGGTCTCGGTCAGGGACGAGGAGAGGGCGGCGGTCCGGTGAGAGGGTTTGTCAGGGTCGGGCGGCCGGTGGACGGCTGGCGGTTCTCGGCCGGCACGCTGACCGTCTTCCCCGTGCGCGTGGGACGGGTGGACCGGACGGTCGCGGGGCAGGCGATGGTGCTGGCGCCGGTCGTCGGGCTGGTGCTCGGGCTCGTCGCCGGGCTGCCGTTGCCGCTCGTCGCTCTGCTGCACGGTCCTCCGCTGCTGGGGGCGGCGCTGGCGGTGGGGGCGCTGGCCGTACTGACCCGGGGGCTGCACCTGGACGGGCTCGCCGACCTCGCCGACGGGCTGGGCAGCGGCAAACCGGCCGCAGAGGCGCTCGACATCATGAAAAAGTCGGACATCGGGCCGTTCGGGGTGATGACGCTGGTCCTCACGCTGCTCATCCAGGCCGCCGCGGCGGCCGGCGCCGGCTACGCGGCCTTCGTGACCGCCTGCGCGGCGGGACGGCTGACGCTGGTGTGGGCCTGCCGCGCGGGCGTGCCCGCCGCCAGGCAGGGCGGGCTCGGCGCGATGGTCGCGGGCACGGTACGCCCGCCCGCGCCGTGGCTCGTCACCGTGGCCGCCCTGCTCGCCGCCGGGTTCGCTGCTCCGGGCACGGGGATCGGGACGGCGGGAGCGCTCGTGTTGCCGGCCGGGCTGCTCGCCGGGCTCGGCGCCGCCCTGCTGCTGCTCCGGCACGCCAGGCGGCGACTCGGCGGGATCACCGGCGACGTGCTGGGCGCGCTCGTGGAGGCCGCCACGGCCACGACGCTGGTGGTGTGCGCGCTACTCGGCTGAGCTCCGCGCCTCGGCGGCGACCGGCGGCGCCTGGGCCGGCGGCTCCTGGCGTACGGGGAAGAAGCGGAGCAGCGCCGCGCCGGCCAGTGCCAGGACGACCCAGCCGACCAGGCCGGTCAACCCGACCAGGAGTTCGTTGGGGGGCGCGGCGGCGTCGCCGAGCAGCAGGACGGGCGGCACGACCGCGTTGAGCGAGCCGTGGGCCACGACCGCGGGCCACACGCTGCCCGTACGCAGCCGCAGCCAGCCGAACAGCACCCCGGCCAGCACGCAGAAGCCGATGAAGAACAGCGCCGCCCACGAGCCCAGGCTCGGGTAGTTGTAGCCGAGCAGGGTGAGCGGCGCGTGCCAGAGGCCCCAGATCGCGCCGGAGAGGAGCAGGCCGGCGAACACGCCGTTGGTGGAGGTGAGGCGGGGCAGCAGCCAGCCGCGCCAGCCCCACTCCTCCCCCAGCGCGGGGATCGCGTTGAGCAGGGGCCCGGCCACGATCGCCACGACGATCTGCAGCGCCGCGACCGTGCCGAGGTCGGCGGGGATCTCCATGCCGCGCGCCTCGAGGGCCGCCCTGAGCAGGCTGAGCCGGTCGAGGTCGAGCGTGACCAGGCCGACGGCGGCGCTGAGCCCCATCGCGAGGAAGACCAGCAGCGGCACCCCGAGCCAGGTGGCCGCCACGAGCAACCAGGTGCGCTTCCTGCTCCCACCGAGCGTCAGCCCGGTTTTGCGCGCCCACTCCTTGGGGGACGTGCGCGTGACGGCCCACACGCCGAGCACCGCCACGGTGGGCGTGAACATCACGAGCGAGGCCAGCAGGGGCAGCAGGGGCGAGCCGAGGCCCCCGCCGAGCCACAGGGGCAGCGCGGCCGCCCAGGACAGCCCGAAGGCGAGGACGACGAAGATGGGGAGAGGTCTGTTCATGGCTCCACTCGCTCCGCGATGAGGGCGTTGATGAGGGATGCGCCGCGTGCGGCGTCGTCGATGCTGACCGCGAGCCGACCGCCCGAACGGTACCTGATGATCAGGCACTCCCCGCCGCGCAACATGATGGTGGCCCTGCCGGGGAGCCCGCGGAAGCCCCAGCCGCCGACCTGGCTCGGATGGAGGTCCTCCGACAGCGCCGAGTCGATCTTCGACAGCCGGATCCTGCGCACGGGCCGGCCGAACGGCCCGAACCCGATCGCCACCCCGTCGTCGCTCACCCTGACGGCCACCGATGCGGACAGCAGCCCCAGCACGAGCACGAGCACGAGGACGAGGACGAGGACGAGGACGAGCACGGGCAGCGCGCCGCCCAGCCCGGCGCCCGTCCCGGACCCGATGGCGCGCAGCACGGCCAGCACGCACACGCCGGCGCCCGCCACGGCGGCGGCAGCGGCCATCCACGGGTTGGTGACACGGCTGACCCAGACCGCGCGCTCCCCCTGCCTGAGCCGCAGCGTCGGCGGGCGCGCGTCCGCGGGAGAGGGCTGGTCGGGCTCGCCCCTGCCGAGCAGTCCGCCCGCCACGGCCGCGGCCCCGGACAGGAGGAGGACGGCGACGACGTGCCAGGACGGCAGCCTGGCGGCGGTCCAGACGAGTACGTCGAGGTTGGCGGCCGGCGTGCTGAGACTTATGCCCGGCGCGAACACGCTGATGAACCCGAGCGTGCCCCACCAGTACATCCGGCCGCTCCTGCGCGTATGCGCCCGGCCGGCCACGACCAGCAGGACCACCCAGGGCACCCCCCAGAGCAGCAGCCCCATGGCGACGAACCCGCCGAACGCCATCGAGCCGTCCGCGGTGCCGTCGTGGCCCCAGTGCGTGGCCAGCGGATCGGGCAGCCGGTCGCGCACCGCCAGAGGGACCGCGACCAGCACGGCGGTGACCGGCAGGCCCCACAACGCGGCGATGACCCGGGGGTTCATGGCAACTCCTCCAGGATGGCGATGAGGTCGTCACGGCCGTAACCGTGCTTCCTGGCGTCCTCCAGCAGCTCACGC
Source organism: Nonomuraea mesophila (assembly GCF_004352805.1). Lineage (NCBI taxonomy): Bacteria > Bacillati > Actinomycetota > Actinomycetes > Streptosporangiales > Streptosporangiaceae > Nonomuraea > Nonomuraea mesophila. The sequence continues at coordinate 55,458 of NZ_SMLD01000033.1, read as the reverse complement.
GCGCGCTGCACCAGCAGGGCACGCCCGTCCGCGCGGCCCGCGACGCTGACCCCCCGGCCCCTCCTGAACTCCAGCAGGCCCTCGTCCCGCAGGTCGCGCAGCGCCCGCAGCACGGTGTTGGGGTTGATGCCGAGCGCCTGGGCCAGGTCGCGGGCGGGCGGCAGCCGGTCGCCCGCCCGGTAGGAGCCCTCGCCGATGGCGCGGCGGATGGCGCCGGCCACCTGCTCGTGCAGGGGCCTGGCGTCATTCAGATCGAGCGTGAGCAGCATGATGCCATTGAAACTAGCACCATGTCACACGAACACCCATACGAGCATTGGTAGGATGAACCCCTGTTTGTGAGTACGGAGAAACCGTGGATAGCATCGGTTTACGTGACCACTGTGCGGCTGAACTCAGCAGATCCCGTCTCCATCGACACCGACGCGTTGATCGTCGGTTTCAGGTCCGGCCCCGACGGCCCCCGGCCCGTGACGGGCGACGAGTCCCTCGAAACGGCCTTCGGCGGCAAGCTCGCCGCCTCGCTAGACGCAGTCGCCTTCACCGGCAAGACGGGTGAGCTGGCCAAGCTGCCGACGTTCGGCGCCACCGCCGCCCCGCTGCTGGTCGCGGTCGGCCTTGGCGACTCCCCCGACACCGACGGCCTGCGCCGGGCCGCGGGCGCCGCCGTGCGTTCCCTGGCCGGCACCGCGCGCGCCGCGCTCGTCCTGCCCGCCGGCAGTCCCGACGAGGCCGAGGCCGTCGCGCTGGGTGCCCTTCTGGGGGCGTACGCGTTCTCCCGCTACCGCACCGACGGCGAGCAGAAGCCGCCCGTCTCCGAGCTCACGGTGGTCTCCGGCCAGCCCGGGGGCGTGGCCGAGCGGGCGAGCGTGCTGGCCGAGTCCGTCGCGCTGGCGCGCGACCTGGTCAACACCCCGCCCTCCGACCTGTGGCCGGCCAAGTTCGCCGAGATCGCCGAGCAGTCGGGCGGCAAGGCGGGGCTGAGCGTCGAGGTGCTCGACGAGAAGGCGCTCAAGGACGGCGGCTACGGCGGCCTCATCGGCGTCGGCCAGGGCTCGGCCAACCCGCCGCGCCTGGTGCGCCTGTCCTACAAGCACCCGGAGGCCGGCAAGACCCTCGCGTTCGTGGGCAAGGGCATCACGTTCGACTCCGGCGGCCTGTCGCTCAAGCCGTCCGCCTCGATGGACTGGATGAAGTCCGACATGGGCGGCGCGGGCGCCGTGCTCGGCGCGCTGATCGGCATCGCCAGGCTCGGCCTGCCCGTCAACGCGATCGGCTACCTCTGCCTGGCGGAGAACCTGCCGAGCGGCACCGCGCAGCGCCCCTCCGACGTCATCCACAGCTACAGCGGCAAGACGGTCGAGGTGCTCGACACCGACGCCGAGGGCCGCCTGGTGCTCATGGACGGCATCGCCAGGGCCGCCGAGGACGAGCCCGACGTGATCGTCGACGTCGCCACCCTCACCGGCGCGCAGATCGTGGCGCTCGGCTGGCGCACCGCGGGCGTCATGGCCAACGACGACGCCGTCCGGGAGCTCGTCCTCGACGCCGCCAGGGCCGCGGGCGAGGGCGCGTGGGGCATGCCGCTGCCCGAGGAACTGCGCAAGGGGCTCGACTCACCGATCGCCGACCTCGCCAACCTGCAGCCCGAGCGCTGGGGCAGCATGCTGGCGGCGGGCATCTTCCTGAAGGAGTTCGTGCCCGAAGGGGTGCGCTGGGCCCACATCGACATGGCGGGCCCCGCGTTCAACAAGGGCGAGCCGTACGGTTACATCCCGAAGGGCGGCACCGGTGCGATCACCCGCACGCTCATCGGACTGGCAGAGCGGCACGCGAGCATCTGAAACAAATGAAAAGATGAGGGCATCACAACACCCCGACAAGGAGCCTTCCTGTGGCCTATGACATCGTCGTCCTAGGTGGCGGCAGCGGCGGTTATGCCTGCGCGCTCCGGGCGGCCGAGCTGGGCAAGTCGGTCGTCCTGATCGAAAAGGACAAGATCGGCGGCACCTGCCTCCACAGGGGATGCATCCCCACGAAGGCCCTGCTGCACTCCGCAGAGGTCGCCGACGAGACCCGCGAGAGCGGGTCCTTCGGCGTCAAGGCGAGCTTCGACGGCATCGACGTCCAGGGCGTGCACACGTTCAAGGACAAGATCGTCACGAGGGCGTGGAAGGGCGTGCAGGGCCTGCTGAAGGGCGCCGGCGTGACGATCGTCGAGGGCGAGGGCCGCCTCGCGGGCCCCGGCCGGGTCCAGGTGGGCTCCGAGGTCTACGAGGGCCGCAACATCGTCCTGGCCACCGGCTCCGCGCCCAAGACGCTGCCCGGCCTGGAGATCGACGGCGAGCGCGTCATCACCAGCGAGCACACGCTCACGATGGACCACGTGCCGAGCTCGGTGATCGTGCTGGGCGGCGGCGTGATCGGCGTCGAGCTGGCCAGCGTCTACCGCTCGTTCGGGGCCGAGGTCACGATCGTCGAGGCGCTGCCGCACCTGCTGCCCACCGAGGAGGAGTCCAGCTCCAAGCTGCTGGAGCGGGCCTTCCGCCGCCGCGGCATCAAATATGAGCTGGGCGTCTTCTTCGACGGCGCCAAGACCACCGAAACCGGTGTGGTCGTCACGCTCGCCAACGGCAAGACCCTCGACGCCGAGCTGCTGCTCGTCGCGGTCGGCCGCGGCGCCGTCTCCTCGGGCATGGGCTTCGAGGAGCAGGGCATCACCATCGAGCGCGGCGCCGTCGTGGTCGACGAGCACTGCCGGACGTCCGTGCCGGGCGTCTACGCCATCGGCGACCTCATCCCGACGCTGCAGCTCGCGCACGCCGGGTTCGCCGAGGGGATCATGGTGGCCGAGCACATCGCCGGCCTCAACCCGCCGCCCATCGACTACGCGGGCGTGCCGCGCATCACCTACTCCGACCCCGAGGTGGCCTCCGTCGGCATCACCTCGGCGCAGGCGGCCGAGCGCGGCATCGAGATCGTCGAGCAGGTCTACGACCTGGCGGGCAACCCCAAGAGCCAGATCCTCGGCACCTCGGGCGCCGTGAAGGTCGTCGCCCAGAAGGACGGACCCGTCGTGGGTGTCCACATGGTGGGCAGGCGCATCGGCGAGCTCGTCACGGAGGGCCAGCTGATCTACAACTGGGAGGCGCTGCCCGCAGAGGTCGCCCAGCTCATCCACGCACATCCGACGCAGTCCGAGGCAGTCGGTGAGGCGATGCTGGCCCTGGCCGGCAAGCCGTTGCACGTACACAACTAGTCCAGCCCTCGAGATCAGAACGCGAGAGAAGAATAACGATGCCGGTCTCCGTACAGATGCCCCAGCTCGGCGAGAGCGTGACCGAGGGCACCGTAACCCGTTGGCTGAAGAAGGAGGGCGAGCGCGTCGAGGCTGACGAGCCGCTCCTCGAAGTGTCGACCGACAAGGTCGACACCGAGATCCCGTCGCCGTCCGCGGGCGTCCTCACCACGATCGTGGTGGCCGAGGACGAGACGGTCGAGGTCGGGGCCGAGCTCGCCGTCATCGACGAGAACGGCCAGGCAGGCGCCACCGCGTCGGCTCCCGAGGCGGCCCCGGCCGCCGAGCCGGCCGCGCAGCCCGAGCCCGAGCCCGAGCCCGAGCCGGCGCCGGCTCCTCCCGCCTCCTCGATCCCGCAGCCGGCTCCGGCCCAGCCGGCTCCCGCGCCCGCCCCGGCTCCGCAGCCCGCCCAGCAGGCCCCGGCTCCGGCGCAGCAGGCTCCGGCCGCCGAGCCCACACCGATCCCGTCGGGCGACAGCCCCTACGTGACGCCGCTGGTGCGCAAGCTCGCCAACGAGCACGGGGTCGACCTCGACTCGATCACCGGCACCGGCGTGGGCGGCCGCATCCGCAAGCAGGACGTGCTCGAAGCGGCCAAGTCCCAGCGCGAGAAGGCCGCCCAGGCCGCGCCGGCGCCCGCCGCCGCCCAGCCCGCCGCCGCTCCGGCTGCGGCGGCCCAGGCTCCGGCCGCCGCCGCGGCGCCCGAGCCGGTGGAGGTCGACACGACGCTGCGCGGCCGCACGGAGAAGATGTCGCGCCTGCGCCAGACGATGTCCAAGCGGCTGGTCGAGTCGCTGCAGACGGCGGCCCAGCTCACCACCGTGGTCGAGGTCGACGTCACCAAGATCGCGCGGCTGCGCGAGCAGGCGAAGGCCGACTTCTTCCGCCGCGAGGGCGTCAAGCTGTCGTTCATGCCGTTCTTCGAGATGGCCGCCATCGAGGCGCTCAAGCAGCACCCGAAGCTCAACGCGACCATCAACAACGAGACCATGGAGGTCACCTACTTCGACGTCGAGCACCTCGGCATCGCGGTCGACACCGAGCGCGGCCTGATCGCGGCGGTCATCAAGAACGCCGGCGACCTCAACCTCGCCGGGCTCGCCCGCAAGACGGCCGACCTGGCCGAGCGCACGCGTGCCAACAAGGTGACCCCCGACGAGATCACGGGCGGCACGTTCACGCTGACCAACACCGGCAGCCGGGGCGCGCTGTTCGACACGCCGATCCTCAACCAGCCGCAGGTCGGCATGCTCGGCACGGGGGCCGTCGTGAAGCGTCCCGTCGTGATCGACACGCCTGAGGGCGAGGCCATCTCCGTGCGCTCGATGGTCTACCTCGCGCTGACCTACGACCACCGGCTGGTGGACGGCGCGGACGCGGCGCGCTTCCTGACGACCGTCAAGCGCCGCCTCGAGGAGGGCCGCTTCGAGGCCCAGCTCGGGCTCGCGTAGCACACAGGGTGTCGTGACGCCGGGCGGTCCGCACGGGCCGCCCGGCGTTCGCCTGTGCGCCCCGCGACGGTACGGTCCGCGCACGACGTGCGGCACACCGGCTGCCGGCGCCCCCGGACCGGGTGGAAGAACACGGGCGGAACGGTGGCGCGCCGTACGAAGGCGGCGGCGTACATTGGGACGATGGCGATCATCGTGACGGGGGCGTCCGGGCTGCTCGGCTCGGCGCTGGTCGAGGCACTGCGGGCCGAGGGCCGGGAGGTCGTCAGGCTGGTACGCCGGGAGCCCCGCGAGGCCGGTGAGGCGTACTGGCAGCCGCGCGAGCAGGTGATCGACCTGGCCGCGCTCGAGGGCGCCGAAGGCGTGGTGCACCTCGCCGGGGCGTCGATCGGCGACCGGCGGTGGAGCGAGGCGTACAAACGGGAACTGGTCGCCAGCCGGGTGGAGGGCACCCGCGTGCTCGTCGACGCGCTGCGCCAGGTCGAGGAGCGGCCCAGGGTGCTGCTGTCGGCGTCCGGGGTCGACTTCTACGGCGACACGGGCGACCGGGTGATCGACGAGAGTGCCGGCCGGGGCGAGGGCTTCCTGGCCGGCCTGTGCGCGGCATGGGAAGGCGAGGCGGAGCGGGCCGCGGAGGCGGGGGTCAGGACCGCGTTCGCGCGTACGGGGCTCGTGCTGAGCCGCCGGGGCGGGGCGCTCGGGAGGATGTTGCCGATCTTCAGGATGGGGCTGGGGGCGCCGCTCGGTTCGGGGAAGCAGTACTGGTCGTGGATCAGCGTGGACGACTGGGTGGGAGCCGCACTACATGTCCTGAAAAATCAGGATGTGGAGGGGCCGGTCAACTTCACCTCGCCCTCCCCCGTCACCAACGCCGAGTTCACGAGGACCCTCGGGAAAACCCTGCGCAGAAGCACGATGCCGATCGCCGTGCCGGGGTTCGCGCTGTCCGCGGGGCTCGGCGAGTTCGCCCGCGAGGCGCTGCTCCCCGGGCACCGCGTCCTGCCGGCGAAGCTGACCGCCTCCGGCTACCGCTTCGCGCATACCAGTATCGGCGAGGCGCTCAGCGCCGTACTCTAGGATGCCGTTCCACTTCTTTCAGCACGTCGGGAGAATCTTGACATGAGCCGGTCAGGACAGTCGCACATCCTCGCCATCGGCGGTGGATCGTTCCGCCCGAGCAACCGCTACAGCTTCATCGAGGCGAGCCCGCTGCTGCGCTACGGCCTCGACCTGACCGGACAGGACCGCCCGAAGCTCGGCCTGGTCGCCACGGCGCTCGGCGACTCGAGCGACTGGCTGCTCAAGATGTACGGCGCCTTCGCCGGCTGGGACGTCGAGCTGAGCCATCTGACGGTGTTCCCGATGCCCAACGTGGCCGATCCCCGGGCCTGGATGCTCGAACAGGACATGATCTACGTCAGCGGCGGCAGCGTCGCCAACCTCATGGCACTGTGGCGGCTGCACGGCCTGGACGAGACCTTCGCCGAGGCCTGGCGGGCGGGCGTGGTGCTGTCCGGGCAGAGCGCGGGCGCGTTGTGCTGGCACGTCGGGGGCAACACCGACTCCTTCGGCCCCGAGCTGCAGGTGTGGGCCGAGGGCCTGGCCCTGCTGCCCTACTCGTGCGGCGTCCACTACGACTCCGATCCGCAGCGCCGCGAACTGCTGCAGAGGTCGGTGGCCGACGGCGAGCTGCCCGGCGGTTACGCCGCCGACGAGGGCGTGGCGCTGCACTACGTGGGCACCGAGTTCATCCAGGCCGTGACGGTCGAGCCGGCCGGCTACGCGTACAAGCTGGAGCACGACGGCGCCAGCGGGGTCAAGGAGGTCAAGATCGAGCCACGGTTGCTGACCCCCTGATTACCCTTCGAAGGTTCGGGAACGGCACAATAGGCTCATGCGCCCCATCCACGGGGACGATCCCCACGCACTCGCCATCGTCCGCCTAGGTGTCGACGTCCCCTACGAGCAGGCCTGGTCGCTGCAGCGCTGGGTGCACGACAAACGGGTCGCCGGCGCCCTGACCGACACCGTCCTGCTCCTGGAGCACGCACCCGTCTACACCGCGGGCAAGCGCACCGCCCCGCACGAGCGGCCCGCCGACGGCACCCCGGTCATCGACGTCGACCGGGGTGGCCGGCTCACCTGGCACGGCCCCGGGCAGCTCGTCGCCTACCCCATCGTGGCGATCACCGATGTGGTCGCCTACGCCTGCCGCCTGGAGGATGTGATGATCCAGGTCTGCGCCGACTTCGGCGTCACGGCCAGGCGCATCCGCGGGCGCGGCGGCGTCTGGGCGGCCGGCGAGCCCAGTCTCGGCCTGCCCGACCGCCAGCTCGGCGCGGTCGGGCTACGGGTCACGCGCGGCGTCACCATGCACGGCTTCGCCCTCAACTGCGCCAACGACCCGCGCTGGTTCAACCGCATCACGCCGTGCGGCATCCCCGGCGTGGGCGTCTCGTCATTGTCGGCGGAGACGGGCCGGCGCGTCGTGGTCGAGGAGGTCATGCCGATCGCGGAGAAGCGGCTGGCCGAGGCGCTCGGCATGGAGCCGTACGACCTGCACGAGGAAGACCTGCTCCGCCGGTGACCGGACCGGCGGCGGCGCGAGCCCGGCCATCGGGCGCTCTGCGGGTTCTGCCTGGTCACGTGGGCGCGTACGCCCCCTCGGACGGCGCGCTTCGCGGGAGACGTAAGCTGAGAACGTGACCGTTGCTCCTGAAGGCCGAAAGCTCCTCCGCCTGGAGGTGCGCAACGCCGAAACCCCTATCGAGCGCAAGCCCCCGTGGATCAAGACCAAGCTCAAGACGGGCCCCGAATACACCGAGCTCAAGTCGCTGGTGCGCCAGGAGGGCCTGCACACGGTCTGTGAAGAGGCGGGCTGCCCCAATATCTACGAGTGCTGGGAAGACCGCGAGGCGACCTTCCTCATCGGCGGTGACCAGTGCACGCGCCGCTGCGACTTCTGCCAGATCGACACGGGCAAACCCAAGGAATACGACCGCGACGAGCCGCGCAGGGTGGCCGAGTCCGTCCAGCAGATGGGCCTGCGCTACGCGACCGTCACGGGGGTGGCCCGTGACGACCTGCCCGACGGCGGCGCCTGGCTCTACGCCGAGACCGCGCGCCAGATCCACACGCTGCTGCCCGGCTGCGGCGTCGAGCTGCTGGTGCCCGACTTCAACGGCAACCGCGACCAGCTGGAGGAGGTCTTCTCCAGCAAGCCCGAGGTGTTCGCGCACAACGTCGAGACGGTGCCGCGGATCTTCAAGCGCATCCGCCCGGCCTTCCGCTACGACCGTTCCCTCCAGGTGATCACGACGGCCCGCGAGGCCGGGCTGGTCACCAAGTCCAACCTGATCCTGGGCATGGGCGAGACGCGGGAAGAGATCACCGAGGCCATGCGCGACCTCCACGCCGCCGGCACCGACCTGCTGACGATCACCCAATACCTGCGGCCCACGCCGCGCCACCACCCGGTGGAGCGGTGGGTGAAGCCGGAGGAGTTCGTCGAGCTCCAGGCCGAGGCCGAGGCCATCGGGTTCGCCGGGGTGCTGTCCGGTCCGCTGGTCCGCTCGTCCTACCGGGCGGGCAGGCTCTACAAGCAGGCCATCGAGGCACGCCAGAACGCCTGATCGGCACAGCCGGGGCCCCGGGCGCACGCCGCCCGGGGCCCCGTCGTGTCCGGCGGCGCTAGCATGGCCGCATGGCAGGGGGCCGCCGACAGGAGGACCACGAGGCATGGGCGTCCTGATCCGCACCAGCGACTTACCCGTCACGAATCGCCACGACGCCTGGCGGGCGATCGTGTGCGACACGCTCGGCCCGCTCGACCTGCGCATCGACCCCGACGCCCCGCTCCGGGGCGAGATCGAGCTCGGCCGGCTCGGCTCCGTGGGCGTCGGCAGGGTCCGCACCTCCACCCCGCACAGCGTGCACCGCACCCCCGGGCTGATCCACCGCGACAACCCCGACGTCTACCGGGTCGTGCTGGCCGTGTCGGGCAGCCCGCGGATCTCCCAGGACGGCCGGGCCACGCAGCTGCGCCGCGACGAGTTCGCCATCTACGACTTCACCCGCCCGTACGAGCTGGCCTACGACGGGGCGGTGCAGCTCGCGGTGTTCAGCCTGCCGCACGAGCTGCTCGCCCTGCCTCCGGGAGCCGTCTCCGAGCTGACGGCGCTGCCCGTCACGGCGGAGCGCGGCGCCGCCGCGCTCGCCGCCCCGCTGCTGCGCAGGGTGGCGTTCGACCTCGGCAGCTACCAGCCGGCCGGCGCGGACCGGCTGGCGACCGTGGTGCTCGATCTGATCGGCGCCGCCGTCGCCGAGCGGATGGACCAGGCTGAGGCCCTGCCGCCCGACTCGCGCAGGCGCACGCTGTTGCTGCGCGTACGCGCCTTCATCGAGCAGCGGCTCGGCCAGGCCGACCTCGACCCGGCCACCGTCGCCGCCGCCCACCACATCTCCGTGCGCTACCTGCACCGGTTGTTCGAGCAGGAGCACACGACGGTGGCCGCCTACATCCGCCGGCGCCGCCTGGAGCGCTGCCGTGCCGACCTGGCCGACGCCTCGATGCGTGACCTGTCCGTGAGCAGCATCGGGGCCAGGTGGGGGCTGCCCGACTCGGCCCATCTCAGCAGGTTGTTCCGGCGCGCGTACGGGATGCCGCCCGCGGAGTACCGCCGCGTGGGCGCGCTCGTGAGCCCTCGCCCTGAGCCCGCTCGGGTTGTGCGCTGAACGTCAAGTCACCTGGCGCCCAGATCCAAGACCCCACGGGCCGCCGGTCGGCAGACTCGGAGATGTTCCTCCTCAGCGGTGAAAGGTCTTGGACATGCAGCTTTTCGTGAACCTCCCGGTCAAGCACCTGGAGCGGTCGAAGGAGTTCTTCACCGGGCTCGGCTTCCGGTTCTTCGGCGCGTCCCCCGACATGGCGTCGGTCGTCATCAGCGAGAAGACGCAGGTCATGCTGCTCACCGAACCGGTGTTCGCCCAGTACGTCACCAAGGAGGTCAGCGACGCCACCAAGGCGACCGAGTCGATCCTGGTGCTCGGCCTGGAGAGCCCGGCTCAGGTGGACGAGCTGGTGGACAAGGCCCTGGAGCTGGGCGCGACCTCCGCGGGCGTGCGGCCCGACGACGGTGTCCGTTACCAGCGTGGCTTCGCCGACCTCGACGGCCACCACTGGGAGGCGCTCTGCCTGATCCAGCCCGCCGGCTGAGCGGGGCCGGCCCGGCCCCGTGGGCCCCGTCGGCCAGTGCGGCGGGCGGCAGGGCTGCGGACGGTGGGCGGGCAAGGTCACGATCCAGCCTGAAAGCCAAAATGGCCGGGCTGCGTTTTCCCTCCTGCACCAGTTGGTTTGTATCCTTCTGAGCATGGCAAAGTCCGAGGACCCAGAGAAGCCGGGGCGCATCAAGCAGCTCCGCATGATCGCGAAGATCATCAAGCAGGCCAATCCCAAGGGGATGCCGATCGTCTTCCTCTCGGCGGTGGGCACGCTGGCCGTGGTCGTCGTGATCGGCCTGGTCACGGACTACTTGTGGTATTCGGTGTTCATCGGCGTGCTGGCGGCGTTCACCGTCGGGCTGGTGGTGTTCGGGCAGCTGGCGCAGAAGGCGCAATACTCGATCCTGCACGGCCAGACGGGCGCCGCGGCGGCGGTGCTGGAAGGCATGCGGGGCAACTGGCAGGTCACCCCGGCCATCGCGGTCAACCGCGACCAGGACCTCATCCACCTCGTGGTCGGCTATCCGGGCGTCGTGCTGGTGTCCGAGGGGCCGGGCAACCGGGTGGCGAAGATGCTGGCGGCCGAGAAGAAGCGGGTCGCGCGGGTGGTGCTGGGTGTCGAGATCTACGACATCCAGTGCGGCGACGGCGAAGGCCAGGTGCCGATCAGCAAGCTGCAGCGCCACATCATGAAGCTGCCGCGCAACCTGAAGAAGCCCGCGGTCAACGAGGTCAAGGACCGCCTGAGGTCGCTGCCGAGGAACATGCCGATGCCGAAGGGGCCGATGCCCAAGGGCGCCCGCATGCCGCGCGGCCCCAAGATGCGCTAGTGCCGTCGGTATCCTCACGGGCCAACCGCGGCTGGTGGGACGGCAACGCCGACGACTACCAGGCCGAGCACGGCGGCTTCCTGCGCGACAGCGGCTTCGTCTGGTGCCCTGAAGGTGTGGACGAGGCCGACGCGCGCCTGCTCGGAGATGTGCGGGGCCGGCGGGTGCTGGAGATCGGCTGCGGGGCGGCGCAGTGCGCCCGGTGGCTGGTGTCGCAGGGTGCCGAGGTCGCCGCGTTCGACCTTTCCAACCGGCAGTTGCTCCACGCCAGGCGCATCGACCTCGGCACCGGCCTGCGCGTCCCCGCGCTGCAGGCCGACGCCGAGTCGCTGCCGTTCGCGGGGGCGTCCTTCGACCTGGCCTGCTCGGCGTACGGCGCGCTGCCGTTCGTGGCCGATCCCCTCGCCGTGTTCCGCGAGGTGCGCAGGGTGCTGCGGCCGGGCGGCCGGTTCGTGTTCTCGGTGAGCCATCCCGTGCGGTGGGCCTTCCCCGACGATCCCGGGCCGCGCGGTCTCACGTCCGACCGCCCCTACTTCGACCGCTCCCCCTACGTGGAGCGCGACGAGCACGGCGCCGTGACGTACGCCGAGCACCACCGCACGATGGGCGACTGGGTGAACCTGGTGGTGGAGTCCGGGTTGATGGTCACCGGGCTGCTGGAGCCCGAATGGCCGGAGGGACACGAGCGGGTGTGGGGCGGCTGGAGCCCGCTGCGCGGCCGTCACCTCCCGGGCACGGCCATCTTCAGCTGCTCGCGTTCCTAGCGGCCATGGCGTGGAAGATCTCCTTGGGCTCCCACCTCTTCTCGTCGAGCATCCTGACCACGCCGTAGGAGCCCAGATCGGCCTCGCCGGTCCTGTTGTAGGCGGCGAAGGTGAACCAATGGGCGGTGTCGACGCCCTCCTGCTCGAAGATGTCCATCAGCTCGGTGTAGTAGCGGACCTGCTCCCCCTCGTCGCGCACCGCGTCGTCCGGCACCACCCAGGCCGAGCCGCCGCGCTCGCCCGCCCCCTGGTAGGGGCAGGTGCCGAACTCGGTGACCGCGACCGGCTTGCCCTGCTTGAAGTGCGCCCGCAGTTCGTCGGTGAAGTCGTGCGCGTTGTAGGCCGCGCGGTAGGCGTCGACGCCCGCCACGTCGAACGGCGCCCAGTCGATCGGCTCCCACGGCCCTGAGGCGTAGCTCAGCCGGCCCGCGAACGCCGGCCGCACGGTCTCGGCCACCTTCGCCAGGTAGGTGTTGAAGCGCGGCATGACCTGCATGAGCGTCGTCCACCACTGCGGGTCGCCGGTCATCATCGTGTTGAGCCGGTCGCGGTAGGCGGCCCCTTCCATGAAGCCGTGGCCGAAGGCGGTGATCTCGCAGCCGGTGACGAGCACCACGTCGCCGCCGGCGCGGCGCAGGGCCTCGGCCCGCTCGGCCGACTCGGTGAACAGCGCCAGCATCTCGTCCTCCGTGAGGTCCACGGGGAAGGGGGCGTACCACACCTCGAGGCCGGCCGCGAGCGCGCGTTCGGCGGCGGCGGTGATGCGCCCGGGGTCGCGCCCGGAGATGCGGACGGAGTCGCAGCGCAGGTCGCGGGCGATGGTGCGCATGTCGCGCTCGACGTCTTCGAGGTCGAACGATGTGCGGCTCAGGTCGTCGCCCGGGAGGAACCCGGTGTCATAGTTGATGCCCCTTTTCATGCTTCTCCTCTTCCGTGTGCGTCAGCCCGTGCTCCAGCAGGTCGAAGGCCACCTCGACGTCTCCGGCCAACCGGCCGGCCGCCTCCTCCAGCGGCGCCCCCGAGGCGAGCCGGTGGAAGAAGGACTCCTGGAGAGTGGTGATGGCGGCGGTGATCTGAGCGGCCATGAGGTGCGCCGTCAGATCCGGCTCATGGCCGCCCGCGAGGGCCGCGGCCAGTTCGTGGCGCTGGCTCATCTGGGCTCCGTGCACCGCGGCCAGCAGGGCGGGGTTGGACGAGATCACGCGGATTCTGGTGATCAGCGTCTCGACGTCCATGCCCTCGGCCACCGGCGCGGCCGTCGCCCGGTAGTGCGCGCGCAGGGCCCCGAGCGGCGAGGATCCCTCAGGACGGCCGGTCACGACGGCGGCCATGTCGTCCTGCACCCCGTCGGTGGCCAGGCACTCCTTGGTGGGGAAATAGCTGAACAACGTCACTTTGGCGACCCCGGCCGCCTCGGCGATCTCGTTGACGGTCACCTGGTCGTAACCACGCTCGTCGAACAGCCGCAGCGCCACCTCGGAGATGCGCCGGCGCGTCTGCTCCTTCTTCCGCTCCCTGAGCCCCGCCATCATCATGCGGACAGCCTAAACCATACCGGGTACAAAATCTAACCCAGTACGGTTTTCGCTCGCTCACATGCGGACGACCATGGTGTTGGACACGCGGTCGTGCACCCCTCGGTGGTCGCGGTCCCAGATCAGGGCCGGCAGAGCCAGGGCGAGCAGCACGGTGCGCACCAGCACGGGCAGCAGCCGCGGATCACCGCCGTCCATCGCGGCGACCCTGATGCCCGCCAGGCGGTGCCCGAACGTCTGCCCCATGACGCCGACCAGGATCAGATACTGCACGGCGAAGGCGAGCGCCGGCGCCCACGGCGCCTGCGCCGGGTTCATCCCGAACAACAACTGCACGATGACCCACGTGCAGATCATCCAGTCGATGACGAGCGCGGCGATCCTGCGGCCCCAGCCGGCGATCGACCCGCTGCCCTCCTCCGGCAGCCCCAGCCGCTCACCCGGATATCCGAGGTCGACCCCGGCGGAGCGGAGCCCGCCCAGCCACGTCTGTGTCCACCGAGGTTCCTTGCCGCTCATGAAGTCAACGGTAGCCGCCTCATGAGTCGGTCCGCCTTCTGCCCCATTCGCGTCGTGGAACCCGCCGCGACCGCGCGTTCCACGAACGTCGCGGCCCACGTGACTCCGCGTAACACGTGCGAAACAATCGAGACACCGGGTGGAAACGGCCGAGTTCTAGCGTCGGCATGATGGCCAGTCCCCAGGGAGGTTCGAGAGTGTTCAACTCCGCCGACGACGTCCTGAAGTTCATCAGGGACGAAGGGGTGCAGTTCGTCGATGTCAGGTTCACCGACCTGCCGGGGACGACTCACCACTTCACCTTCCCGGTAGAGAACTTCAGCGCGAGCGTCTTCACCGACGGGCTCATGTTCGACGGATCGTCGATCCGTGGATTCCAGGCGATCCACGAGTCCGACATGCTGCTGCTGCCCGACCCGGCCAGCGCCGTGGTCGACCCGTTCCGGCAGCACAAGACGCTCAACCTCAATTTCTTCGTGCACGATCCGCTGACCGGCGAGGCCTACAGCCGTGACCCGCGCAACGTCGCGCGCAAGGCCGAGGAATATCTCAAAGGCACCGGCATCGCCGACACGGTCTACTTCGGCCCTGAGGCCGAGTTCTACATCTTTGACGACGTGCGCTTCGAGACGAGGCAGAACGCCGGCTACTACTACATCGACTCGATCGAGGGCGCCTGGAACACCGGCAAGGCGACCGAGGGCGGCAACCTCGGTTACAAGCCGCGTTACAAGGGCGGCTATTTCCCGGTGCCGCCGATGGACCACTTCACCGACCTGCGCTCCGAGATGGTGCGCAACCTCATCGAGTGCGGCATCGACGTCGAGATGCAGCACCACGAGGTCGGCACGGCCGGTCAGGCGGAGATCGACTTCAAGTTCGGCACGCTGCTCAAGACCGCCGACAACCTGATGTTGTACAAGTACATCATCAAGAGCACGGCGCTCGAGTTCGGCCACACGGTCACGTTCATGCCCAAGCCGATCTTCGGTGACAACGGCTCCGGCATGCACTGCCACCAGTCGCTGTGGAAGGACGGCTCGCCGCTCTTCTACGACGAGGTCGGCTACGCGGGCCTGTCCGACACCGCCCGCTACTACATCGGCGGCCTGCTCAAGCACGCGCCGTCGCTGCTGGCCTTCACCAACCCGACGGTCAACTCCTACCACCGTCTGGTGCCCGGCTACGAGGCTCCGGTCAACCTGGTCTACTCCCAGCGCAACCGCTCGGCCTGCGTACGCATTCCGATCACGGGCTCCAACCCGAAGGCCAAGCGCATCGAGTTCCGGGTGCCCGACCCGTCGTGCAACCCCTACTTCGCGTTCTCGGCGATGCTGATGGCCGGCGTCGACGGCATCCGCAACAAGATCGAGCCGCCGGAGCCGGTCGACAAGGACCTCTACGAGCTCCCGCCGGAGGAGGCCCGCCAGGTGCCGCAGGTGCCCGGCTCGCTCACCGACGTGCTCAACGCGCTGGAGGACGACCACGACTACCTGCTCGAGGGCGGCGTGTTCACGCCCGACCTGATCGAGACGTGGGTGGCGTACAAGCGCGAGAACGAGGTCGACCCGATCCGGCTGCGCCCGCACCCGCACGAGTTCGAGCTCTACTACGACGTGTGACGCCGGGGTTCCCGGCCTCCGCGATCTTGCCGGATACCACTGCTGAGCTGGGAACACCTTGTCGTTAGTTGTCGTTATTCGTAGTTGTGGAGCAGCGTCTGAAGGAACAGAGACGCAACAGAATGGCCCGGCACCGAAATCGGTGCCGGGCCGTCCTGTGCTGGTCGGGGTGAGGACAGCAAATCATGCTCGTGGATGTGGGAGCGGGATGGAGTGAGCTGGACGTGTGCCTGCGGGTCGACTGGGGATGGCGAGGCCGGTACGTGCCTGTGTACGCGACGACCTCCCGCACCCGCCCTGCTCTGTGATCAGTACCCAGCGCTGATCAGTTCATCGGCAATGGACTCGAGGATGGGACCTGCTTCGGGTGCCTGTACCGGGACGACATACTGCGCGACGATGATACTTCGTTTGATCTTCACCACGATCGCGCCGTCGGGTCCCCTCTTGAGATAGAGGGAGCGACCGGTGGACGAGATGAAGAAGAACTTCTGGCCGCACAGCTTCAGGCCGGCGGCCTCGACCCGTGAAAGGTCCTCGAACCCATTGACGATTGCGTGCCGCTCCTCAGGGCTGGGCGCGTACCCCCCGGAAGCAGCCAGGAGTTCGCCGTCCAGCCCGATGATTGCGGCGGAGCTGAACTTACCGGAGCCGATCACATCGTAGTCCACACAGTGCTGTAAGACGTCCATACACAGCCCTTCCTGTTCACCGCCCGAGTCGTACCATCCACCGCTGTCTATCCGCGCCCCCGGCTTGTGCTGGCGGTGCACTTTCATCTGCTGGCCGACTCATCCGCTGATTTTTTGGGAGCTGTCAGTCTAGCTGGCTTCCTGCGCTACAAGATCAACACGGTCTGGGAGTCGTGACGCAAGCCTTAGAGCCTGTACGGAGTTCGGATCTTTAGGCTGACCGGAGGCTGCGGAGCCCTCGAGTCGGGTGGTTAGCGTCCACGGGAGTGGTGTACGGGTTTGAACCTGCACATCACCTTGATGCCCGTGAGGGAAGATCGATGTGACATGAGGGCGGCCACTCCGCGATCCTTCACAGCTGTCGAAGGCAACGAAGGAGAACGAGAAGTGGCCGCTGAAGACATTCTGCCTGCTGAGAGCGAATGGTTCGACGAGACCCTCGCCCAGGCCTCACCCGATGTGCTGCGCGAGATGGCCGTGCGGATGGCGCAGATGATGATGGACGCCGAGGTCGAGCAGCGCTGCGGCGCCGGCTACGGCGAGGTGTCCGAGCAGCGCCTCAACTCGCGCAACGGCTACCGGCGCCGCGAGTGGGACACCCGCGCCGGGACCGTGACTGTTGCGTAATTGCGCCGGCCTGACTCTGAGGCTCGTGGCCGTGGCTGTGGCCGGGGTGGGCCGAGCGGATCGGTATGGGACGGGCCTGCAGGTCGCGGCGGCCGTCTCGGCAGCTGGAACGCTGCAGTGCCCCACTTGAAGTGTTCGCCGGCTGTTCCGCTCAGGCGGTGAGGGCCGCCGAGCGACGAGGCTTGGGCAGGCGGCAGAGCTTATGTATCCATAGTCTTGCAACAGTAGTCATACGGGTGATGCCTGAGCTTACTCCTGGGACAAGCGGATGTGGTGCCGTAGTCACCAGCGTGCAGAGACGCTCCGGCGAGCCTGTGCGTAGTGGCTCGCCGGCGCGTTCGGACGGTCACGAATACAGGCGCACCGTTTCGGACTCGCGGCTGCCGTTCACGCACATGCCGTGCGGGTTCACGTCCTCGTCGCCCTGGCGGTCGCGGCACCACCAGGTCTGCCCGTCGACCTCGACCGTCAGGCCGGCGGCTTCGCCTGCTGGGCCCGGAGGGGAGCCTTCGATGGCGGCTTTCGCCACCTTCATGGCGGTCTCGCAGGCGGCTTCCTTGTCTTCGGAGCTGTTCGCCACCACGGCCAGCCCGAGGTTGCCGCATTGGTACTCCCTGATGGCGGCATCGGCGGGTGCCGGGTCCAGCGCCGTGGCGAGGTGGGCGGCAGGCGAGGTGGCGCTCGGCCGGCTCGCGAACGCGGCCGAGGCGAGTCCGCCGACGGTGACGGTGGCCAAGGCCCCCGCCACCATGAACGCGATCGAGGCGCGGGTCGAAATCCTGTCCATCTGAAACATCTCCCTCCATAGGTCCGGAGTCGAGTCGAGACGCGGTCTTCAGCGCGGGCACGGGCCGCATCGAACGGATGTGGGAACTCCTCACCGCAGAGATCCCCTCATCCCGGCGATCTGCTCAACTCACGGAGTGGAACGTGGACAGTGAGAGCATCTCGCCGCCGTGCGAGCATTCGACGTAGTCGTCGTCGCCCTGCTTCTTCTGGACGCAGGCCCAGCTCGCGCCGTCGACCGTCACCGAGACGGCCTGATCGGCGCCGGCTTGCCGGGGCGCGGCGGTGTAGGCGTTGGCGACCTGGCCGGCCATGGCGCACGCCTGGGCCATCTCCCGATCGCTCTGCATGGTCATCTTGAGGCCGCCCGGCCCATGCCCGCAGGCGAAATTGTCGCGGAGCGTGCCGGGCACGCGCAGGGCGCTCCCCGTGGGCAGAGCGCTCCCCGTGGTCAGGGCCAGCGGCTCCCCGGCGGACGCGGCCTCGGCCGGGCCACCGATGGCGATGACGGCGCCTCCGGCCAGGACGGCAGAAAAGACGCGGGCGATGATGGTGCGCAGGTGAAGCATGGCGAACATTCCCCCTGATCGTGCTAGTCGTCCACCGGGCGGCAGTCCAGGGCCGCCGTGCCGGTGTCCTGGTCGGCCGGGCTGGTGCAGGTCTGCTTGCGCGGCTTGTCACACAGGAACTCCCCGCCTCCCTGCCAGGTGCAGTTGGCCTTGAGGTAGCCGTCGATGCCGTTGATGTTGCTGCAGTACACGCCTGTCTGCGTGTACGCGCAGC
The DNA here is from genome assembly GCF_004352805.1 of Nonomuraea mesophila. Taxonomy (NCBI): domain Bacteria; kingdom Bacillati; phylum Actinomycetota; class Actinomycetes; order Streptosporangiales; family Streptosporangiaceae; genus Nonomuraea; species Nonomuraea mesophila. The sequence goes on along the minus strand of NZ_SMLD01000033.1, from coordinate 37,331 downwards.
CACCTCGGGGCGCGTCGGTCAACTCCGATGGCATGGGCGTCGGGGAGGGCGCGAACACCACGGATGCCAGCCCGAGCTGGGCCACGAGCAGAAACGAGATCATGACGTAGCCTTTCTCCCGTCTACGAGCGGATACCTGCTCCACCAGTTCCGAGTGGGGACACCCTGCCCCGGATACGGTTGCGAGGGCCGCCTCCGTGGATGGACCTCGCCGGCGCGGACGGCCGCGCTGCGCCGGACGCCTCTGTGAGCACTGTCGGCCGGGGGCAGGTTCCGTCGCGGCCCGCGGCTCGAGACGGGTGGGATCTGTCGCGTCGCTGGCGTGTCAGGGCCGCGGCTCCATGTGCGCGGCCGGTCTGCCGTTTCGTGCGGTCACCGGTCAGCTCTACCCGGCGCGGGTAACGCCCATCCTGGATCCGCCCCAAAACCGGTCCAGCTGCCCCCTGAACAAGCTCAAACAGGCGCCGGTCGCGACGTCGGGCCGTGGGGGAAGGGCCGTGGGGGACATTTTCGCCTTCGCGCTGGTCCTGCACCTGTGGGAAGGAGGACGCTTCCCCGGCGGCTTCGCCGCCATGATCACCGACCAGCTGGGCTTCACCGCCCGCAGCATGCTGATCCGCCGGTCGACGGCCGAGACCCGGAGAGGCGATGCCGGTGGCACCTCCCGGGCGCGGTGGCCATCACTCACTGCCACTTTGCGGCCCATGATCAAGGGTTGGCCAGGTCGAGCGACTGTATAGGTCACACCTACGACGTGTGATCCCGCGCCGCGTGAAAAGGCCATCGGCTGCTCAGCCGATGGCCTTTCCGCGGGACCTGCGTGAGGGCCTCAACCCGTGGAGGCGAGTGCCGCCCCGGCAGTCACCATCCGGTGAGATCACCGTCGATCGGCCACCAGCCGTCGCGCTCGTGGTCACGGTGGTCGAAGTCGCGGTGGTCGCGGTCGCGGTGGTCGCGGTCACGGTGGTCGCGGTCACGGTGGTCGCGCTCGTCGGGCTGGGTGTCGTTGTTGTCGACCACCGGCGGCTGGACCTGCTCGACCCTGACCTCAGGGCGGTGGTGGTGACGGCGGTGCTTGTTCTTGTTGCGGTTGAGGTTGTGGACGATGATGTCGATCTTCGGCGGGCGCCAGCGGGGGCTGCGCAGGATCGGCTTCTCCTTCGAGACGCGCCTCGGCTTCGAGACGTGCCGAACCGGTGCGGACGGCGGGCCTCCCGCCTCCACGGCGACGTAGCCCGCGCTCGCGCTGGCCACCCCCTGGCCCACGGGAAGGAACATGGCACCGGCGACGGCGCCGGCCAGAGCTAGTATCGCGAACCGCCCATGGCGCGGCGTCCGCGATTGCCGACTTCTAGTATTCACGCGCTCGTTTCCATTCATGGATAGATCAGCCGAACCCGGCATCCACGTGTCGAATGCTCGGATGGAAGCAGACGTACCCATGCAGATATTCTCAGCTACCTCTATAAACCCAAACGTCCCGTCAAAACCTAAACGCCCAATAATGATCTGAGCTTCGTTTACCGCTCAGAACGTGTAGCGCGGCGAGGAGGCGGCCAGGAGCGCGGGCTCAGGGCCGACCCGCCAGAGGTCCCGCGCCTCGCCGGCCAGTGCGGCGACGAGCGCCTCGACGTCGGCGCGGGCCGTGTCGTGCAGGGCCTCCGCGACGACCAGGACGTCGCTCGTGGTGCCGCGTACGGCCGAGTGGCCGCTCTGGCGGTTGGTCCAGCGGCGGGCGTGCGCCATCGCCTCGGCGTCGGCGAAGACGACCTCGCCGGCCGGCGGACGCTCCGTCTCGCCGGAGAAGGTCACGTACGTCTCGTCGCCCGTGGCGTAACGGACCTCGACGCAGGAGGTGATCCGCGAGACGTCGAAGACGGCCACCGGGATCGCGTACGCGAGGGACATCGCGTTGCACAGGTCGATCAGCGGGTGCAGCCGCGGCAGCGCGCCCTCCTTCCTGAAGCGGCGCAGCAGCGACTCCGACGCGCAGCGGTACTGCGTCGGTTTCAGGCCCATCGCCGAGAACGCCCGGCGCCACGCCCGGATCTCCGGCAGTTCGCCCTCGGAGCAGGTGGCCAGGCGCTTGGCGGCGATCTCACCATAGTGCGCGAGCCGGTCGTCCACGTGGACGTCGGCGGTGACGCCGGCCATGGACATCACCCCCGGGACGAGCCCGGGAAAGTCACGCCAGATCTCGCTCGAATGCTGGAAGTGCACGGTCACCTCGTCATCGCGGTCAGGAAGAACGGGCCGATCACGATACTCGCTCCCCAGCGCCGGAACGGGGAGGGCACGAGGCACACCTCTCGTCAGGCGGCGGACAGCGAGGCGAGGAGGCCGGGCAGGCGGCCGGTGGCGGCGGCGACCCGCAGCACGTCCTGGTATTCGCGCCACCACACGATCCGCCCGTCGCGGACCCTGAGCACGCCGATGAAGGACGCCGACACCCGCTCCCCCGTCCCGGGCAGGACGGCGCCCAGTTCGTACTCGACGATGATCGTGCCGGGGTCGGCGGTGTCGTGCACCGTGGCCTCGCCCATCTCCAGCCGCGCCGGCAGCGCGGCCCGGCCCGCGCGGGCGAACGCCAGGAACCGTTCGCGCCCCTCGACGCGGCGCGGGCTGCCGGGCGGCGCGAACGGCGTCTCGACGACGACGTCCTCGGCCCACAGCCCGTCGACCTCCTCACCGGAGATGTGGCGGCGCAGCCCGTCGAACGCCTCGCGCGCACTCATCATGGAGCTCCTTCCATCCGACTAAGATGAGTTGCCACTCATGATTAACAAAATAATGAGTGGCAACTCATGTTGTCAACGGGAGGTCAGTCAGCCGATGGCCCAGTTGCGCGCCGACGCCCGGCGCAACCGCGAGCGCATCCTCGCCGCCGCCGAGTCCGTCTTCGCCGAGCGCGGCGCGTCCGCCTCGACGGAGGAGGTGGCCGCGCGGGCCGAGGTCGCGATCGGGACCGTGTTCCGGCACTTCCCCACGAAGAACGACCTGCTCGGCGCGATCGTGAAGCGGCTGCTCGAGCGGCTGGCCGAGGAGGCGGAGTCGCTGGCGGAGCAGGGCGAGCCGGAGACGGCGTTGTTCGCGTTCTTCACCCACGTGGTGGAGGAGGCGGCGGCGCGTAAGACCGTGGCCGAACTGCTGGCGGGCGGCGGCGTGGACGTGCGGACCGGCAAGCCGCTCGAACGGCTGCGCCGGCCGGTCGGCACGCTGCTGGACCGCGCCCAGCGGGCCGGGGCGGTGCGGCGGGAGGTGGGGCCGGACGAGGTGATGGCCCTGCTCTCGGCGACCTCTCAGGCGGCCCTGCTGGCCGGCTGGACCCCGGGCCTGCGGGACCGCACGATGGAGATCATCTTCACGGGGTTGCGCGCCTGAGCCGGTAGAGCACGTGCCGGCGCAGCGGGCTGCCCTCGGGGACGCCGGGGTGGTCGAAGTCCTCGGCGGGGTCGCGGGTCATGCCGAGCCGCTCCATCACGGCACGCGAGCGCACGTTGCCCGTGGCCGTCATGGAGATGAGGGCGTCGAGTCCCGCCTCGGCGAAGGCGTACGCGACGGCCCGCCTGGCCGCCTCGGTGGCGTAGCCGTGCCCCCACGCCGGGCGGGCCAGCCGCCACCCGATCTCCACGGCGGGCAGGAACGGGGCGTCGAACCTCTGCCGGACCAGCCCGGCGAAGCCGATGAAGAGCCCGCTCCCCCGCACCTCCAGCGCCCACAACCCGAAGCCGTGCCGGTCGAAGCCCTGCTCGATCCGGCCGACCATGGTCTCGCTCTGCTCCCGGGTGAGCGTCGCGGGGAAGTGCTCCATGACCTCGGGGTCGGCGTTCATGGCCGCGAAGGGCGCGAGGTCGCTCTCGCGCCACCTGCGCATGATCAGTCGCTCGGTCTCCACCCGGTCAGAGTACGCGCGCCAGAAAGGCCTTCGTACGCGGGCTTTCCGGGCGGTCCAGCACGTCCGAGGGAGCGCCCGACTCGACCACCACGCCGTCGTCCATGAACACCACCCGGTCGGCCACCTCCCGCGCGAACCCGATCTCGTGGGTCACCACGATCATGGTGAGCCCGTCCTCCGCCAGGCCCTTCATCACGGCGAGCACCTCGCCGACGAGCTCGGGGTCGAGGGCGCTGGTCGGCTCGTCGAACAACATCAGCTTGGGCCGCATCGCCAGCGCGCGGGCGATGGCCACGCGCTGCTGCTGCCCGCCGGACAGCTGGCGGGGGTAGGCGTGCGCCTTCTCCTCCAGCCCGACCCTGCGCAGCAGCGCGTGCGCGCGCTCCTTGGCCTGGTCGCGGGGTTCGCCTCGGACGCCGACAGGGGCCTCGATGACGTTCTGCACCACGGTGAAGTGCGGGAAGAGGTTGAACTGCTGGAAGACCATGCCGATCTCCCTGCGCTGGCGGGTGACCTCCCGCTTGCGCAGGTGCCGTACGCGGCCTCCCGACGCCTCGAACCCGATCAGCTCCCCGTCGACGTGGATGGAGCCGCCGTCGATGGTCTCCAGGTGGTTGACGCAGCGCAGGAACGTCGACTTGCCCGACCCGGACGGCCCCAGGACGACCACGACCTCCCCTTGCCGCACCTCCAGGTCGATGCCCTTGAGCACCTCCAGGTGACCGAAGTGTTTGCGCACGCCGCGGGCGCGGACCATGGGTACGGTCACGAGGGCACCTCCGGGGCCGGGCGGCGGCGGAAGGTCAGGAACGACCAGAAGCTCTGCGGGGCGTTCCTGGTGGCGCCGCGCGCGTAGTGGCGCTCGATGAACGACTGGCCGACGTACAGGATCGAGGTGATCACCAGATACCAGACGCAGGCGACGATCAGCAGCGGGATGGTCTGGAACGTACGGTTGTAGATGGACTGCACGGTGTAGAGCAGGTCGGCCAGCGCGATGACGCTGACCAGAGACGTGGCCTTCAGCATGCTGATGACCTGGCTGCCGGTGGGCGGGATGATGAAGCGCATCGCCTGGGGCAGCACGATCCTGCGGAAGGTCCTGCCACTGCTCATGCCGAGCGCGGAGGCGGCCTCGGTCTGGCCGTGGTCGACCGACATGAGCCCGCCGCGGATGATCTCCGCCATGTACGCGCCCTCGTTCAGGCCGAGGCCGAGGATGGCGGCGAGCAACGGCGTGATGAGCACGTTGGTGTCGGCGCTGACGAACTCGGGCCCGAACGGGACACCGAACGAGATCTCCGGCAGCAGGTACGACAGGTTGTACCAGAGCACGAGCTGCACCAGCACCGGAGTGCCGCGGAAGAACCACACGTACAGCCCGCAGGCGGCCCGCGCGACCGGGTTCTCCGACAGCCGGCCGATGGCGAGCAGCACGCCGAGGACCACGCCCACGGCCATGGCGATCACGGTGAGCAGCAGCGTGGTGAAGATGCCCTGGCCGATGATCTGGGCGTTGACGTACCGGCCGACCACGTCCCACTGGAAGTTGGGGTTGGTGACCAGCAGGCTCACGAGCTGGGCCCCGAGCACGAGCAGCACGATCGAGGCGACCCAGCGCAGCGGGTGGCGGGTGCGGGCGGCGCCCGCGACGTCGACGTCGGGCAGGCTCATGGCTTGGCCAGGTTGACGCCGGCCTGGTCCAGCTTGTTGTCGGACGTGCCCCACCTGTCCATGATCTTGTCGTACGTACCGTTGTCCATCAGCTTCTGGATGCCGTCCTTGAGCACGTCGCGCAGCGGCGAGTCCTTGGCCACGACGGCGCCCTGGTAGAGGTCGTCGAAGCCGTTGCGCTGCCCCTTGCCGGCGAGTTCGAGCTTGCCGCCGGCCTGGTCCACGAAGTAGGTGAGCGGCGCCTGGGAGGAGAAGAACGCGTCGGCCCGTCCGGAGCTGACCGCCAGCACGGAGGTGGGCTGGTCCTTGTACGACTGCACGTTGATCTTCGGCTTGCCCTCCTTGGCGCACGTCTGCGACTGCCCCTTGATCACGCTCTCGGCGGAGCCGCCGGCCATGACGGAGATCTTCAGCCCGCACGTGTCCGCCAGGGAGCCGATCTTCTTCGGGTTGCCCTTCGGCACCGCGAAGACCACGAACTCCTTGACCCAGTCGACGAAGTCGTTGGACTTCTGCCGGTCGGGGAAGTCGCCGATGGGACCGATGGCGAAGTCGTAGCGCCCGGAGGCGATGCCGGTCAGCGAGCTGGGCAGGCCGTCCACGGTGACGTGCTCGATCTTGACCCCGAGCACCTGGCCGAGCGCCTCGGACATGTCGGCGGCGGCGCCGGTCAGCGACCTGCCGTCGGCTCCGGCGATCTCGTACGGCGGGAAGGAGCCGTTGTTCACCGAGACGAGCTTGCCCGCCTGCTTGACCTTGCCGGGCAGGCGGTCGTACAGCGCCTGGTCCTTGGCCTGGGCGGCGGTCGTGCCCTTGGGCTGCTGGGAGTCGAGCACGCCCTCCGCCTCCTCCGGGTTGGCGCCGCATCCGGCCGCCAGGAGGGCCGCGCCGAGCAGGGCGGCCGTCACCCGCGTCGCGTACCTAGACATGTCGCTCCAATCGTGGGTCGACGGCGAAGCGCCGGTTCTCGAGGACGGGCAGGGCGAGCCGGGCGTCGGCCAGCTCGCCGGCCGAGGCGTCGGCCCAGAGCAGGCCCGGGGCGTCGCCGAGCCGGGCCCGGGTGATGCCGAGCGGGTCGACGACCATGCTGGCCCCGATGTTGCGCCGGCCGCACTCGCCGGAGGCGGCGACGTAGCAGGTGTTCTCCAGGGCGCGGGCGGTGACCATGACCTCCCAGTGCCACTCCTTGGCCGGGCCGCGCACCCACGCGGTGGGCAGCGCTATGATCTGGGCGCCCTGGTCGGCCAGCAGCCTGGCCATCTCGGGGAAGCGCACGTCGTAGCAGGTCATCATGCCGACCTTCCAGCCCGCGCAGTCGATCACGACGGGGGCGTTCGTGCCGGGGACGACGTGGCCGGACTCGCGCCGGCCGAAGGCGTCGTACAGGTGCAGCTTGGTGTAGGTGGCGACGAGCTCGCCGTCCCTGGCGGCGACCAGGACGTTGTGCACGCGGCCGTCGGCGGCGGGGATGTGCACGCCGGCTATCACGGTGGTCGCCGAGCCGCGCGTACGCTCGACCAGCCCGCTGACGAACGGCCCGTCCAGGGGCTGCGCGGCCTGCCTGATGCGGGCGGGCTCGTCGACGAAGAGCGCGAGCGAGCCCTCGGGCAGCACCAGCAGGCCGGCGTCGCCCGCCACGGCCCGGTCGATCAGGTCCTGGCAGGTCTTGAGGTTCTGGGTCCAGTCCTCCGCGGAGGCGAACTGCCCGACGGCGATTCTCATGCGGCGAAGACCTCCTCGGCTCCGATGGGTCGGGACGAGATGCCCTGGGCGTGCAGCTCGTCGCAGAAGGCGGCGACCATGGCCGCGTTGGGGGCGGCGCCGTACGGCATCCAGTCGTGGCCGAAGGTCAGCGCGGTCGTGGTCAGGTCGGACAGCAGCCACGGCGTGGTGTCGGCGAGCAGCCGCCGCCGGGCCAGCCAGTGGCGCTTGGAGCGCTCGAACACGTCCTGCACGGCCTGCGGCAGCCACGGGTGGCGTTCGACGCTCTCGCGTTTGAGCGTCACGAGGTGGATGCCGGGCACGAAGCCGGTCCGCCGGTAGTAGGCGAGCTCGGCGGCGCGGTGGTCGGGCAGCAGGTGGCGCAGGCGGCTGTCCGGGGTGAACAGCTCCGGCGGCATGAACGGCGTCATGATGGCGTCGAAGCGGCCGGCCGCGAGCCCTTCCGCGAGCCCGTCGGTGGTCTGCGAGACGTTGCCGGGGAGCGGGCCTGGGCCGGTCCTGTCCTTGCCGCTCTCGCCGGCGACCAGCGGGCCGACCGTCCACTCGATGCCGCCGAGGTCCACGCCCGCGGCTCTGAGCAGCGCCCGGGTCCAGGTGTTGCCCGAGTCGGGCCAGCCGGTGAGCCCGACGCGGGCGCCCTTGAGCTCCTCCAGCGTGGTCGGCTCGCTGTCGCGGCGGACGAGGACGCACCGGTGGCGGAAGCCGCGCATGACGAAGACGGGCAGGCCCACGAGCCGGTCGTCGCCGGCGGCGCGGCCGAGCACGTACCTGCTGAACGAGGTCTCGCCGCCGTCCAGGCCGGGCTCACTCAGCACGTCGGGTGTGACGCGGCGCGAGTCGAGGTCGAGGGCGAAGCCCTCAGGTGTGACCTCCCCCGTCACGATCGGCACGAGGTGGTCCCAGTCCCGCACTGCCAGCCGAATCCGAATCTCCGCCACAAACCCCCCAAACGATATCAGTTGCCGCGAATTGCGAGAAACCATATGTTCAGGGGAAAGGCGAACACAAGACGATCTTTGTTGCTGAACAAAGATTTGCGGAACTCATGGGGGTGAAGTGGACGCCGCATGGCTGGCGGAACACATCGGCGAACCGAGCGCACGCGGGATCGCGACCGTCCTGACCGACCTGATCAGGGAGGGCACGGTGACCGCCGACACCCGCCTGCCCACGGTGCGCGCCCTGGCCAGGGAGCTGAGGGTCAGCTCCGGCACCGTCGCCGAGGCGTGGTCGGAGCTGCGCCGGCACGGCATGATCCGCACCGACCGCCGCAGGGGCACGGTGGTGCTCGGCCCGCCCGACGTGCCGCGCCCCATCCGGTACGAGCGCATCGGCCACTTCGGCGACCGCCTGGCCATCGACCTGGCGATCGCCTCCCCCGACCCGGCGCTGCTGCCGCCGCTGGAGGCGGCCCTGTCGGCCGCCGCCCACGCCGACCGGCTCAACGACTACACGCGCGAGACGATCACGCCACGGCTGCGCGCCGCCGTGGAGCCGGACTGGCCGTTCCACGCCCAGGGCTGGCTCGCGGTCGGCGGCGGCTACGAGGGCGTGCAGCTCCTCTGCCAGACCGCGGCCCTGCCCGGCGACCGGATCGCCATCGAGGAGCCGACCGCCGCGCGGCTGCTGGACATCCTTGAGACGATCGGCGTGCAGATCGTCCCGGTCGCCTGCGACGAGAACGGCCCGCTGCCCGGCGCGCTGGCCAGGGCGCTGCGGGCCAGGCCGGTGGCGTTCGTCTACCAGCCGCGCGGCCAGTCGCCCCGCGGCCACGCCGTCACCCCTGAGCGATCCGCCGAGCTGGCCGCCCTGCTGGAGCCCACGGCGACCCTCATCGTCGAGGACGACGGGATCGGCGCGCTGTCGGTCTCGCCCACGGTGAGCATGGGAGCGCGCTTCCCCGACCGTACGGTGCTGGTGCGGTCGTACTCCAAGTCCCACGGCCCCGACCTGCGCATCGCGGTGGTCGGCGGGGCGGCCGAGGCCGTGGAGCGGGTGCGCGTGCTGCGCAGCTTCGGCACCGGCTGGACCAGCAGGATCCTTCAGGACGCGCTGGCCCACCTGCTCGGCGACCCCGGGACGCGGGCCGTGGTCGAGCACGCCCGCGCCACCTACGCCGGGCGGCGCGCGCGGCTGGCCGCGGAGCTGTCCGCCCGGGGGGTGCGCACGGGCGGGCGCGACGGCCTGGTGTTGTGGGTGCCCGTACGCGACGAGCCCGCGGCCCTGGTCACCCTCGCGGCGCACGGGATCTCGGCGGCCCCCGGCAGCCGCTACGTCGTCGATCCCGCGCCCGGCCACCACCTGCGCCTGGCCACCGCCCGGCTCACCGACGACCCCGGCGAGCTCGCGGAGCTGGCCGACGTGATCGCGCTGGCCGCCACGGGCTCGCTCAGCGGCCCGGCCTGATCCCCGTCCGGCCGGGCACACCCCGCGGTCGCCGGTGGCGCGTCAGGCGTAGAAGACGCGCTCCACCACCTGCCGGGCGCGGCGGGTCACCCGGCGGTAGTCGTCGAGGAAGTCCTCCGAGCCGTCCGGCGGGTAGCCGAGCGCCTGCGCGATGAGGGCACGCTCTCTCGCCTCACGCGGCACGCTGTCGCCCGGCCGTCCCTTGGCCAGCATGATCGCGTCACGGATGCGGGAGGCGAAACGCCACGACTCGGCGAGCACCTCCTCGTCCGCCGGATCGAGCAGCCCCTCGGCCGCGGCCGCACGCAACGCCTCCAGCGTACGGGTGGTGCGCAGGGCCGGCCGCGTGCCCGCGTGGCGCAGTTGCAGGAGCTGGGCCACCCACTCCACGTCGGACAATCCGCCGGGGCCGAGCTTGGTGTGCAGGGCCGGGTCGGCGCCGCGCGGCAGCCGCTCGGCCTCCATGCGGGCCTTGAGCCGCCTGATCTCCCTGACGGCGTCGTCGCGCAGGCCGTCCTGCGGGTAGCGCCGCTCGTCGGCCATCGCCACGAACGCGGCGCCCAGGTCGGGGTCGCCGGCCGAGACCCTGGCCCGCAGCAGCGCCTGCGCCTCCCACGGCGACGACCAGCGCGCGTAGTAGGCGCGGTAGGAGGCCAGCGTGCGCACCAGCGGGCCCTGCCGCCCCTCCGGCCGCAGGTCGGGGTCGATGGCCAGCGGCGGGTCGGGGGCGGGCAGCGACAGCAGCCTGCGCAGCTCGTTGGCCACGGCGTGGGCGGCGTCGGTGGCCTCCCGCTCGTCCACGCCCGGCAGCGGCGAGTGCACGAACATGACGTCGGCGTCGCTGGCGTAGGAGCACTCCATGCCGCCCAGCCGGCCCATGGCGATGATCGCGAACGAGGTGGGCTGCGGGGCCTTGCCGAGCGCGGCGTCGAGCGCGGCCTGGAGGGTCACGTCGGTCAGCCGCGACAGCGCCGTGCCCACCGTCTCGATGTCGATGAGCGCGGAGATGTCGGCCACGGCCGTACGGAACAGCTCCTTGCGCCGCAGCGCCCGCACGGCCGCGACGGCGTTCTCCGGGTCTCCCGCGTGCCGCGACACCGCGGCGGACGCCTCGCCCAGCAGCGACTCCCGCGAGCGTACGGCCAGTTCCTCGTCCGAACCCAGCATCGCCACGGCGTCGGGCGCGTGCATGAGCAGGCCGGTCGCGTAGCGGCTGGTGCCGAGCACGCGCGCCATCCTGGCCGCCACCGCCGTCTCGTCGCGCAGCAGCCGCAGATACCACGGCGTGCTGCCCAGTTCGTCGCTGACCTGCCGGAACCCCAGCAGCGCCGCGTCCGGGTCGGGCGTGTCGGCGAACCAGCCCAGCATGACCGGCAGCAGCGTGCGCTGGATCGCGGCTCTCCTGGACACCCCCGTGGTCAGCGCGGCGATGTGGCGCAGCGCGCCCGTAGGGTCGTCGTAGCCGAGCGCCTCCAGCCGGGCCGCCGCCGCCGACGCCGACAGACGCGCCTCCGACTCCGGCAGCCGCGCCACGGCCTGCAGCAGCGGGCGGTAGAACAGCTTCTCGTGCAGCCGCCGCGCCTCCATCGCGTGCCGCCGCCACCTGGCGGTGAACTCTCCCACCGGGTCGGCCTGCATCCCCAGCGCGCGGCCCAGCCGGCGCAGGTCGGCCTCGTCGTCCGGCACGATGTGCGTACGCCTCAGCCGGTGCAGCTGCAGCAGGTGCTCGACCTGGCGCAGGAACGTGTACGCCTCCGCCAGGCCGCGCGAGTCGTCACGCCCGACGTAGCCGCCGCGGGAGAGCGCCGCCAGCGCGGGCAGCGTGCCCCGGCGGCGCAGGAGCGGGTCGAGCCTGCCGTGCACGAGTTGCAGCAACTGCACCGCGAACTCGATGTCGCGCAACCCGCCGGGCCCAAGCTTGAGCTGGCGCTCGCCCTCGGCGCGCACGTGCGCCTCCACCCGGCGGCGCATCGCCTGCACGTCCTCGACGAAGTGCTCGCGGGTGGCCGCCGACCACACCAGCTCGTTGACCGCCTCGACGTAGGCCGCGCCCAGCTCCAGGTCGCCGGCCACCGGGCGGGCCTTGAGCAGCGCCTGGAACTCCCACGTCTTCGCCCAGCGCCGGTAGTAGGCCAGATGGCTGGCGAGCGTGCGCACGAGCGGCCCCGACCGGCCCTCCGGCCGCAACCCGGCGTCCACCTCCCACAGCGAGCCCTCGGGGGTGGTCGTGCTGCAGGCTCGCATCATGGCCTGGGCCAGCCGGGTCGCCGTGCGCAGCGCCTTGGCCTCGTCGGCGCCCTCCCTGGGCTCCGCCACGAAGATCACATCGACGTCGCTGATGTAGTTGAGCTCGCGGGCGCCGCACTTGCCCATGCCGATCACGGCCAGGCGTACGTCGGCGGCGTCGGCGGCGTCCACCTCGGCCCGCGCGATGGCCAGCGCGGCCTCCAGCGCCGCCCCCGCCAGGTCGGACAGCTCCGCCATGACCTCCGCCGGCGCGGCCCGGCCGGTGAGGTCGCGCGCGGCCAGGTGCAGCACCCTGCCGCGGTAGGCCATCCGCAACGCCGTCAGCGCGTCGGCCGGCGGCACCCGCGCCGCGCCCCCGGGATCCGCGCCGACCGATCGGAGGAGCTCTTCGCGCGGGTCGCCCAGGCGGGGCTCGGCCAGCAGCGCCACCTGCTCCGGGTGGCGTACGAGGTGTTCGCCGAGCGCCGCGCTGACGCCGAGCACGGCGACGAGCCCGGCCCTCAACTCACCGTTGTCCCTGAGCGCGCGGGGCACGGACGGGTCCCGCTCGGCCAGGCGGGCCAGCGAGGCCAGCGCCTGGTCGGGGTCGGCCACGTCGACCAGCGACTCCAGCAGGTCGTCCAGATCGCCTCCCGCCTGGCCGACGAGCCTGGCGGCCCTGGCGCCGTCGGCGAAACCGAGCTTGGCGAGCCTTGCGGCGGTGGATTCGATCCTGGGCACCCCTCCATAGTGGCAGTTCCCTCACCGCGGGCCGTAGCAGGCTCTCAGTCGTTTCGGCCGGTCGCCGCGCGGGCGGAGGTCCGCACCACGTCGGCGAACGCCCTCGCCACCGGGCGCCAGGTCGCGACGAGGGCGCTCTCGGCCTCCTTGACCTCCGCGTTCAGCTCCTCGGCCCCCTCCAGCGCCGTCTCCCCGGTCCAGGACGCGAAGATCTCGGGTGTGGCCTCCGGGTGGAACTGCACCGCCCACGCGGCCTCGCCCAGCCGGTAGGCCTGGTGGGAGTACGGCGAGCCGGTCATCAACGGCACCGCGCCGTCGGGCGGCCGCGTGATGACGTCCTGGTGGTACTGGACGGCCACGGCCGTGCCGATCCCGGAGAAGAGCCGGTCGGAGGCGGCGCCGGGCAGGGCGCGCACCTCGCGGGCGCCCACCTCCAGCCCGTGGGAGCCCCGCTCGACGGCCCCGCCGCAGGCCATGGTCAGCAGCTGCGCCCCCAGGCAGATCGCCAGCGTCGGCGTGCCCTCCCCGGCCGCCCGCCGCAGCAGGTCGCGGGTGGCGGGCTGCCAGGGGCTGCGCTCGTCCTCCCACGCGGCCGCCGCGCCGCCGAGCACGATCAGCCCGGCTCCCGGGCGTGCGGGGATCTCGTCGCCCAGGTACGGCCGTACGACGTCGCAGTCGAGTCCCAGCCAGGCCTCCAGGTATCCGAGCCCGGCCTCGGCCTCGTGCTGGATGACGGTAACGCTCATACCGGCCCATTATCCGGAAATATCGGAGCAAGTTGCTACTGCTGTGACCGGAAACGATCACCGGGTTGCTGGACTGGGAGCAGTATTCTCATCCGGTGATTGATCATGGGATTCTCGACGGAACTGGTCGGCGCGTCACGCTACGGGAGATAGACGAAGAGAACTGGCGTGCAGTCGCTGACGTCGCGCCTCTTGACGAGCAGCGACGTTACGTCCCCGCCATGGCAGCCCGCTATCTGTTGCTGTCGATGCGTGAAGACAGCTGGAACTCGCTGGCGGTCTACGCCGACGACACGGTCGTTGGACACGTCATGTGGGGTGTGGACGAGGACGGCTCGCACTGGATCGGGGGAATGATTATCGATGGCTCAGAGCAGGGCAAGGGCCTCGGCCGCGCCCTCCTGCGCACCATGACAGCCTGGTTGGCGGCGCAGGAGGGCTGTTGGACGATCCGGCTGGCATATCAGCCAGAAAACATCGTTGCTGGACGGCTCTACGAGTCGCTGGGTTTCGTGCCGACGGGAGCAGTTGATGGCGAGGAGGTCATCGCGGAGCTGGCACCAAGTCGGCTTGACGATCGCTGAGTGATGACAGGGACGGCTCACCTGGCCCGATCATCCTGCGGCTGACAGGGGTCGGCCGCCCCAGCGGATGCCTTTCTCGCTGCGGACTCGGGCGCGTTCGCGGCGTTGGGCAGCCAGGACATCGGGGTGGCGAGCGTGGGAGTTGCGCCAGCGCAGGTAGGCGTGCAGCGCCCGGGTCTGGACGGTGTGGTTCGGGTGGTCGGAGTTGGCCAGGGAAACCGCCGTAAGGGGCCAAAGTGCGCCTCGATCGGGTTGGCCCACGAGGCGTACGTCGGGGTGAACAGCAGATTGACCTTGTTCTTCTTGGCCCATGCGCGGATGCGCCAGTTCTTGTGCGCCGACAGGTTGTCCAGAATGACGTAGATCGGGGCGCCGTCCGGGCAGGCGGCGCGGATCGAGCGGAGCGCGGCCCAGGTGTGCCCGATGCCCTTACGGGCCCGGTTGACGCCCCACAGCAAGTCATCGCCGACGGAGTAGCAGCCGTGGAAATACCTCACGCCCTCGGTGCGAGGGTAGGTGGCCGGCAGCCGGTCCGGCTCGCCCTGCGGGGCCCAGCCCGAGCCGGCGGTGGGCCGGATGCCGAGCGGCCCGAACTCGTCGAAGGCGAAAGTGCGCTCGGGCCGCTGCGTCAGGGCGTACTCGATCTCGTCCAGCTTGGCGTCGAAGTCGGGGTCCGGGGACTCTTTCCAGGTCTTGGTGCGCTGGAAGGTGATGCCGTGCCGGGCCAGCAAGGTGCGTAACGCCTCCCGGCCGATGGTGAAGGCGCGACCGGGAAGCCCGCGCAATCGAACCTGATCAACACCAGCCAACCGTCAGAGACGCTCTACACGCCAACCCGGTGATCGTTTCCGGTCACAGCACTACATGTCGGGCGGAGCCGCCCGGGGCGGCGGCACGTTTGGCCGCCTGGCCGGCCGCGCATATCCGGTCTGAGGCACCGGAGGGGAGACTTGTGAGGATCGTCGCGCTCGAGACCGTACGGCCCGCCGTACAACCCAATTTGCTGTTCGTCCGCCTGCACACCGACACCGGGCTGACAGGGCTCGGCGAGGCGTTCTTCGGCGCGCGGGCGGTGGAGGCGTACCTGCACGAGAGCGTCGCCCCCGTCCTGCTCGGCCTGGCCCGTCCCACGCCGGAACGGGTGGCCCGCCTGCTGACCCCGTACACCGGCTACCAGGGGTCCGGCGTGGAGACGCGCGGCAACGGCGCGGTCGACCTGGCGCTGTGGGACCTGCTCGGGCAGGCCGCCGGGCTGCCGCTCGTCGACCTGCTCGGCGGCGCGGTGCACGACGGCATGCCCATCTACAACACCTGCGCGGGTCCCGGGTACATCGCCGTCTCGACCCGGCAGGAGAGCGGCAACTGGGGCCTGGCCGCCGGCCGGTACGAGGACCTGAACGCCTTCCTCACCGACCCCGCCGGGCTCGCCCGCGATCTGCGCGAGCAGGGGATCGGCGGCATGAAGGTGTGGCCGTTCGACGGCGCGGCCGAGCGTACGGGCGGGGCCGGCATCTCCCGGGCCGACCTGGACCAGGGGCTCAAGGTGATCGAGGCCATCCGGGAGGAGGCCGGCATGGACATGAAGCTGATGGTGGAACTGCACGGCCTGTGGAGCCGGCCGGCCGCCGAGACGATCCTGGCCGCGCTGGAGCCGTACCGGCCGTTCTGGGTGGAGGACCCGCTGCGCTCGGACGCCGCCGACGCCTACGCCCGCCTCGGCTCCCCCGTGCCGATCGCCGCCGGCGAGACGTGCGTCGGGCGGCGCGGCTTCAAGCCGCTGCTCGACTCGGGCGCCGTCGACATCCTCACCCTCGACGTCCAGTGGACCGGCGGGCTGAGCGAGGCGCGCAAGGTCGCCTCGCTCGCCGACGCCTACGGCGTGCCGGTGGCTCCGCACGACTGCACCGGGCCGGCCACGCTGGCCGCCTGTGTGCACTTCGTGTGCGGCCAGCCCAACGGGCTCATCCAGGAGACGGTCAGAGCCTTCCTGCACACGTGGTACGGAGAGCTCGTCACCGGCCTGCCGGTCATCGAGAACGGCGTCATCACGCCGGGCCGCGAGCCCGGACACGGTGTACGGCTGCGCGAGGGCGACCTGGCCGCCCAGCGACGCGTCTCCCGCCTGTCGCCTTGAGAGGGTCGACGCCCGCGCCATGGACCGA
Source organism: Nonomuraea mesophila (assembly GCF_004352805.1). Taxonomy (NCBI): domain Bacteria; kingdom Bacillati; phylum Actinomycetota; class Actinomycetes; order Streptosporangiales; family Streptosporangiaceae; genus Nonomuraea; species Nonomuraea mesophila. The sequence continues at coordinate 21,175 of NZ_SMLD01000033.1, read as the reverse complement.
CGAGACACGCGGTGTCAGCGTGAAGCGATCCACGTGGCGCGGGCGGCGGCCACCAGGGTGCCGTCGTCCTCGTAGATGGCGCTCTGCCCGAACATCTTGCGCCCGTCGCGGCCGGTCGGCCGGGCCACCACGGAGTAGCGGCCGCCGGGGTGGACCGGGCGGTGGATCTGCACGGCGAGCCGCCCGAGCAGCGCGGTCTCCCCTGGGCCGAAGTGGGCCCAGCCGGTGATGCAGTCGAGCACCGCCCCGACGATCGAGGCCGGGACGCCGTCCTCGCCCGCCACGGTGAACGGCACCCGCCATCCGGCCGCCACCATGTCGGTGCCCTCCACGGGCCCGGGGAAGATGCGCAGGCCGTCGCCGGGCTCGCGCATACCGCAGGCGAAGCACTCGGCGAACGGGTGTGCCCGCAGCCCGACGAACCCCGCCTCGGCGCGGGCGGCGTCGGTGAACGGCACGAAGCCGGGACCCTCCAGGTCCTCCGCCACGGGGATCGCCTCGACCAGGAGCCGGTCGCCGTGGGAGAGGGAGACGGAGTTGGCCACGTGTTCGAGCCGCAGCTGGGTCTCCAGCGGGGTGGGAGCGTGAAGTGTGACTTCGACGGCTGATCGGCCACCGTTCATAGCCTCCGCCATGGTGCCCGCTATCCAGCCGCCGTTGGCGATCCCCGCCGGGCCGCGGAAGCGCTCGGGAACGGTCAGCACGGTCTGCAAGGCAGCCGTCGTCATGCCACGCCCTCCTATATCGCCGCCTAGGGCGAAAAGTCCGTAAATGTCAATAGAAGCAGGCCGATTTTACCCAGACTCCCGATTTCCGCAGATGCCGGGGGTCCCGCGGCTGATCGACACGACCTACAACGCCTCGATGAGGTCCGTTGCTTCCCACCCGTCGCGCGGTCACGCCTGCCGGGGACGTTAGATGTCCCACATCGCGCGGACGTGAGCAGGGGGTGAGAAGCAACGAAAATCGGCCTCACTCCGAACCGCTGCCGGGAGTGAGGCCGATCAAGGCGTCGGGCAGCACCCTATCCCGCCTCTTCCGCCTCCCGCGACCAATCCGCCGATACCGGCCTAGAACCATAGGCGGTTATGCCAGCAGACTGTCGGGATGGATCGGCTGACCTCATGGGAGCGCCGCACGAGCACGGCACTTCTCACCATTGGAATCGCGTTTCTCCTCAGCTGGGCGATCCCCATCGTCTTGCCCGGCCTTCCGCCCTTCGTTGACCAGATGTTCTGGTACCTCCAGGTGTGCACCTATTTTCTGTTCACCACGGACTACCTGATCCGCGTCTACCTGGCTCCCCGCCGCCTACCCTTCGTGCTCAGGAACATCCCCTCGCTCCTGGTTGTGGTGCTCCCCCTCCTGCGCCCGCTCTGGCTGCTGCGCGCGCTGCTGCTCCTGCAGGTGGTCGCCGAACGGATCCAGCTCCCGCTGCGGCTACGCGCGGTCGTGTACGTGAGCGGCACCGCCGTCTTCCTGGCCCTGGTCGGCAGCATCGCCGTGCTGGACGCGGAGCGAGGCAATCCCGCCGGCAACATCCAGACGATCGGCGACGCCCTGTGGTGGTCGCTCACCACGATGACCACCGTCGGGTACGGCGACCGCTTCCCCGTCACCCCCGAGGGCAGGCTGGTGGCGTCAGGGCTGATGCTGGCGGGGATCGCCCTGCTCGGTGTGGTCACCGCGGCCATCGCGTCCTGGTTCGTCGAGCGGTTCGAGCGCAACGCCGCCAGGGAGCGGCGTACCGAGGCCGACGTGGCGCAGATCCTTTCCGAGATCAACGAGCTGCGCGGGGCGGTGGACGAGCTGGCAGGCCTCCGCGACGACCAGGCCCAGCTGCACGATCGGCTGGACTCCCTGACCACACGCCTGGCCCGCTGATGCCGGACCGGCCGCGCGCCACGGCCCGGCTTCGACGAGTCTCTAAGGCACGCGGTCCCCTCGCCGGCACGGCACGGGACATGTACGTTGATCATTCGGGGGTGGGCCTGTGCAAGGGTCGAGATTGCGATACCCGCCCGGATCCCTGGTCATCCTGACCGGGCTCCCGGGCGCGGGCAAGACCACCCTGCTCCGCCGCCTGTACGGCCTGGGCGGCGACGAGAGCCTGCCCGTCACCGCGGGCGCGGTCGTGGTGATCGACTCGGCGCAGGCCAAGCGGCACTGGCACGGCAGGCTCGGCTGGCTGCCCGGCTCGGTGCGCCGCGCCTTGGTGTTCGCCACCCATGTGGGCCGCATCCGGGGGGCGCTCGCCAGCGGCCGCTCGGTCATCGCCCACAACCGGGGCTGCGCCCCGTACATGCTGAAGGGCTTCGCGTGGCTGGCGCGGCGGCACCGGACCCGCCTGTACCTGCTGCTGCTGGACGCGTCGCCGGAGGCGGCGCTGGCCGGGCAGCGGACCAGGGGCCGGGTGGTGGCGCCGCGCACGTTCGCGCGACACCAGCGGCGGTGGGCCGGTCTGGTGGCGCGGGTGAAGAACGGAGATCCCGGGCCCGCGGCGGGCGCGCTGATCGTCGACCGCTCGGAGGCGGCCCTGCTGGAGGCGATCACCTTCGACGACGGCGAGCGCCCGCGGGAGATCCGGACCATCGGGTCGGCGCCCGACCACGACGGGTGACCGCGCGACATCTCCTCTCGCGGTCATGCCGATCCCGCTCCGGGGGTTCGCGCCCGCTGAGAGCGGGCCTACCCCGCTGCGCCGCGCGGGCGAACAGGCCCCTTCACAACACGGGCAGGTAGCGGCCGAGCTCGAACTCGGTCACGGTGCGGCGGTATTCGTTCCACTCGGCCCGCTTGTTGCGCAGGAAGAAGTCGAAGACGTGCTCGCCCAGCGTCTCGGCCACCAGCTCGCTGCGTTCCATGACGGCGATCGCCTCGTCCAGCGACCCGGGCAGCGGCTGGATGCCGAGGGCCCGCCGTTCGGCGCTGGTCAGTGTCCACACGTTGTCCTCGGCGGCGGCGGGCAGCTCGTAGCTCTCCTCGATGCCCTTCAGCCCGGCCGCCAGGATCAGCGCGAACGCCAGGTAGGGGTTGCACGCCGAGTCGAGCGAGCGGAACTCGATGCGCGTCGAGCCGCCCTTGTGTGGTTTGTACATCGGCACCCGGACCAGCGCGGAGCGGTTGTTGTGGCCCCAGCACACGTAGGAGGGCGCCTCGCCGCCCTGGCCGGCGATGAACTCGGCGCCGCCCCAGAGCCGCTTGTAGGAGTTGACCCACTGGTTGGTGATGGCGGTGATCTCGGCGGCGTGCCTGAGCAGCCCGGCGATGAACGAGCGCCCGATCTTGGACAGGCGGTAGTCGACGCCTGCCTCGTAGAAGGCGTTGCGGTCGCCCTCGAACAGCGACACGTGGGTGTGCATGCCTGAGCCCGGGTGCTCGGTGAACGGCTTGGGCATGAACGAGGCCCAGATGCCCTGCTCCAGCGCGACCTCCTTCATGACCAGGCGGAAGGTCATGATGTTGTCGGCCGTGGTGAGCGCGTCGGCGTAGCGCAGGTCGATCTCCTGCTGGCCGGGCGCGCCCTCGTGGTGGCTGAACTCCACCGAGATGCCCATCGACTCCAGCATCATGATCGCCTGGCGCCGGAAGTCGTGGCCGGAGCTGTGGGGGGTGTGGTCGAAGTAGCCGCCCGAGTCGATCGGCTCGGGCCGGCCGCCCGGCTCCGGCCGGTTCTTCAGCAGGAAGAACTCGATCTCGGGGTGGGTGTAGAAGGTGAAGCCCATGTCGGCGCACTTGGCGAGCGTGCGCTTGAGCACCCAGCGGGGGTCGGCGTGCGAGGGCGAGCCGTCGGGCATGAGGATGTCGCAGAAGATGCGCGCCGCGCCCGGCGTCTCGCTGCGCCAGGGCAGGATCTGGAACGTGGACGGGTCGGGCTTGGCCAGCATGTCGGACTCGTAGACGCGGGCGAAGCCCTCGATGGCCGAGCCGTCGAAGCCGATGCCCTCGGCGAACGCGCCCTCCAGCTCGGCGGGGGCGATCGCGACGGACTTGAGGAAGCCGAGCACGTCGGTGAACCACAGCCGGATGAACCGGATGTCGCGTTCCTCGAGCGTGCGGAGCACGAACTCCTGCTGGCGGTCCACGGCGTCCCCTCAAAACGACAGTACGGGTCTCGTACCAGGATGCCGTGTCCGTGTTTCGCACACGTTACGAGGGTGCCAGTGAGGGAGCTCGTGAGGCTGCCCGGGAACAAGCCGGTGCGAGCCTCGCTGACAAAGGGCCCGCCCCGACTTACTGTGATCACGCAGTCAGTCTCGGGGGAGGCATTGGTGGCTATCGACCTGCTCAATCACAAGCTCGATCGAGCGTTCGACCACATCGACGCGAACGGCAACGGTGTCGTCGAGCGTGAGGACCTGCTGGGTCTGGGCGCCCGCATCCTGGTGGGCTTCGGGGAGTCCCCCACCTCGGTCGCCGGAGCCAGCCTCGTCGGAAGCTTCGACGGCATCTGGTCCGCCCTGTCGCTGGCGCTGGAGCGCGACGGCGACTCCGGTGTCACGCGGGAGGATTTCCGTAAGGGGATGACGGCGGCCTTCGTCACCGGCGACCGTTACGACCCGGTGTTCAGGCCGGCGACGGTGGCGGTGGCGGAGTTGTGCGACGCCGACGGCGACGGGAATGTGGGCCCTGCCGAGTTCCGCACGCTGTTGTGCGCGTTCGGCGTGGCCTACGACGACGTGGACGAGGCGTTCGACCGGCTCGACCGGGAGGGCAGGGGCACGCTCACCGTGGACGGGCTGGTCAGGGCCGCTGCCGAGTACTACACGAGCGGCGACCCCAACGCCACGGGCAACTGGCTCTTCGGGCCGCTGTGAAGGCCCCAGTGAGAACGACCGTGAGAACGACCGTGAACACCCCCACGAGCACCACCGTGTTCGCCACGGTGCGCACCGCGTTGCGTTCGGCGCTGACGTCCATGCTGCCCCTGCCGCGCAGGGGCGGCTCGGCGGCCGTGGCGCTGCTGCCGCTGACCGAGCGGGTGCCCGCGATGGCGGCGCCGTGCCGCATGCACCCGGCCGTGTACGCGATCGAGGCCGCGGTCATCGACTGGGCCAGGCGCACGGGCCTGCGCGCCGACCCCGGCGTCGGGTTCCACCGGATGGCGGGCCGGGCCTTCGCCGAGTTCGACGCGGCCGCGGCGGCGTTGTTCGCGCAGTGGCTGACGTGGCTGTTCCACCTGGACGACGAGCTGGACGAGGGGTCGTGCCGGCTCGACGTCTTCGACGGCATGCTGAGGGGCGCGGCCGGCCATCCGCTGGAGGCGGCCTTCGCCGACCTGTGGCGGGTGACGAGTGCGCGGATGAGCGACCGGTGGAGGTCGAGGTTCGCGGTGGGGTTGCAGCGCCAGCACGACGCGTGCCGTACGGAGGCCGACAACAGGGCGGCCGGCCGGATGCCGACGCTGGAGGAATACCCGGCGCTGCGCAGGGGCACGGTGGGGCCCTACCTGTACGACCTGGTGGAGCCGTGCCTGCGGGTCGAGGTGCCGGGCTGGGTCCACGACGGCGAGCCTTGGCGCCGGCTGGTGGACGCCTGCAGCGACGTCACGGCCTGGTGCAACGACGTGGCCTCACGGCCGAAGGAGCGCGGCGACGTGCACAACTTCGTCGTGCTCGCGATGCGCCAGCTCGGGCTGGGCGAGCGGGAGGCGACCGCATGGGTGCTGGACCGGATCGCCGAGCGATGTCAGGACATGCAGGAGGCGGCCAGGCGGCTGCCGCTGGCCGATCTCGCGCCCAAGGCCGCCAGGGACGTCAGCAAGGTCGCCTGCGCCTACCTGGCGGCGCCGCGGGCGCACCTCGACTGGCTCCTGGAGTCGCAGCGCTACGCCTGACCTGCGCGGGCCGGACGCGGCGCCGGGTCACGAGCCGCACGCGAGCGTGTCGCCCGTGGGGGTGCGGCGGTAGACGACCTGCTTGCCGACCCGCATCCCGACCGCGAGCCCGCTGCCGCTGAGCACGCCGAGGTGCTGGCTGACCGCGCCAGGGGTGAGCGATATGCGGGCGGCCAGGGCCGAGGTGGTGGCGGGCTCGGCGAGCGCGAGCAGGATCTGCGCCCTGCTCCGGCCGATCAGCGCGGCGAGCGCGCCGGGCGCGGGCGGCGGGCCCTGCTCCCACAGCGTGCCCACGCCGAGCACGGGATAGACGAGCATCGGCTGGTGCGGAGCCGTGATCACCCCGACGGACGGCCACCAGAACGCGCTGGGCACCAGCACCAGGCCGTCGCCGTGCACCGCTTGGTCCGCGCACCACGGCCGGTCGATGACCAGCCGCTCCCCCGTCCAGGTGACGGCGGGGTCGAGCGTGGCGAACAACCGGCGCGCGCCTCCTTCGGCCAGCTGGCGGGAGCGGCGCAGCACGTCGCGTTCCAGCAGCCCGTACACGCGGGGCCAGAACTCCGCGAAGCACCTCTCCCAGTACGCCTCCAGCGCCCGCGCGACCCTCGCCACGCCCGCCTCGGGGTCGGCCGTGAACCGTTCGATCACCGCCGGGTCGGTCCCCTTGATCCGCAGGGCCTCCAGCCGGGCCGTGCCGGGCGGCGTACGCCTGACCCGGTCGAGTTCGGCGGCGAAGTCGGGCAACGGCGTGTCGGGCGGCGGGGTGATGAAGTCGGCGACGTAGCCGGCCGGCGGGACGAGCGCGAACAGCTCGCTCAGGTCGAGCCCGGCCAGCCGGGGCCGTACGGCCTTGATCCAGGGCAGGTGCAGTGACTGCCGGGCGGGTTTCTGGAGGGTGCGCAGGCTCGCGACGAGCTCCCACATGGGTGAGAACGCGAACCGGATGCGGGCGACGTCCTCCGGCGTGAGCGCCCAGGTCACCGTCATGGTTTTAGTGTGCCCTAAATCGTTCGCCGCCCAAAAACGGAAATATCAGTATTCTCTGCGTGTCACGTATCGCTGTCGAGAAGCCGTCGGACCCGCCGGAGAAGCGGTCCTTCGTCCATTCCATGGTGGGCGGGCTGCCCCGCCCGTTCTGGGCCCTGTGGGGCGGCACCCTGGTGAACCGCCTGGGCACCATGGTCGTCCCCTTCACGGGCGTCTATCTGACGCAGAGCCGCGGCCTGTCGCTGGCCGCGGCCGGTCTCGTGATGGGCGTCTACGGGGCCGGCTCGCTGCTGTCGCAGCTGCTCGCCGGGGTGCTCACGGACCGGATCGGCCGCCGGGCCACGCTGTCGGGCGGCATGCTGGCCACCGCGGTGAGCATGCTGGCGCTCGGCTACAGCTCCACGCTGCCGGCGATCCTCGCCGCCATGTTCGCGCTCGGCCTGGTGATCGACGTCTACAGGCCCGCCTCGAACGCCCTGGTCGCCGACCTGGTCTCCCCCGCGGAACGCCCCCGGGCGTACGGGTTGCTGTTCTGGGGGATCAACCTCGGCTACGCGGTCGGCATGACGACCGGCGGCCGGCTGGCGGAGCTGGGGTTCGTCTGGCTGTTCTGGATCGACGCGATCTCCTGCGTGGTCTTCGCCGCGCTGGTGTGGCGGGCGGTGCCGGAGACCAGGCCGGAGGCGAAGAAGTCCGCCGGCGGCTTCGGCGTGGTGCTGCGCGACCGGGTGATGGTGGGGTTCACGCTGGTCGTGCTGGGCCACGCGCTGGTCTACGCGCAGACGATGACCATGCTGCCGGTGGCGATGACGGAGGTCGTGAAGCTCTCGCCCGGGCAGTTCGGCCTGGCCATGGCGCTGAACGGGGTGCTCATCGTCCTCGTGCAGCCGCTGGTGTCGGCCTGGCTGGGGCGCAGGGACGCCGCCCGCACGTTCGCGACGGGAGTGGCCGTGATGGGGCTGGGGTTCGCGATGACCGCGTACGTCACCAGCACCTCCGGGCTGGCCGTGACGATCGGGGTGTGGACGGCCGGAGAGATCATCGTGGCCGGCGTCCCCGGCGCCGTCGTCGCGGCGCTCGCTCCGGCGCACCTGCGGGGGCGGTACTCGGGGGTGTTCGGCTTCGCGTGGTCGCTGGCCGCGGTGCTGGCGCCGCTGCTCGGCGGTCCGCTGCTGGAGCTGGGGCCGAAGGCGTTGTGGTTCACGATGGGCGGGGTCGGCGCGGTGTCGGCGCTCGGCATGCTGGCGCTCGGGCCGGCGGTCCGGCGCCGGCAAGCGACATAAGTCACTTTTCGTCACTAGGACGATTAATAGCGGGACGTATTAGGCTGAGCGCGTGGCTCAACTGCGGATTGCCCTGGCACAGACCAACCCGACCGTCGGCGATCTGACGGCCAACGCGGACCGGCTGGTCGCGTGGACCCGGGACGCCGCCGAGCGCGGCGCCCACCTGGTCGTCTTCACCGAGATGTTCCTCACCGGCTATCCCGTCGAGGACCTCGTGCTGCGTACGTCGTTCGTGGACGCCAGCATCAGGCTCCTGGAGGACGTCGCGCGCAGGCTGGAGCGGGAAGGGCTCGGCGAGCTGCCCGTGGTCGTCGGCTACGTCGACCGCGCCGGCCTCGCGCCCCGCACCGGCCAGCCGAAGGGCGCGCCCCTCGACGCCGCCGCGCTGCTCCACAAGGGCGAGGTGGTCACCCGCACGGCCAAGCACCACCTGCCCAACTACGGCGTGTTCGACGAATACCGCTACTTCGTGCGCGGCGACCGGCTGCCCGTCATCCGGCTGCACGGGGTCGACGTGGCCATCGCCGTGTGCGAGGACCTCTGGCAGGACGGCGGTCCCGTGTCCGTCGTCGGGCAGGCCGGGGCCGGGCTGCTCGTCGTACCGAACGCCTCGCCGTACGAGAAGGAGAAGGACGACGTCCGCCTGGAGTTGTGCGCGCGCAGGGCGCGCGAGGCGGGATGCGCGCTCGTCTACGTCAACCAGGTCGGCGGGCAGGACGAGCTGGTCTTCGACGGCGACTCGATCGTGGTCGACGGCTCGGGCGAGCTGCTGGCGCGGGCCGGCCAGTTCAAGGAGGAGCTGCTGGTCGCCGACCTCGACCTGCCGGCCTCACAGGCGGAGACGGGGACGTTCCCGTACGACGCGGGCGACGGCACCACGATCACGGTCGAGCGCCTGGTGTTGTCGCAGGACCCGGTCGAGCCCTACGCCCCCGAGCCCGCCCGGGTCGCCGAACGGCTGGACCCGTGTGCCGAGGTCTACTCCGCGCTCGTGCTCGCCGTCCGCGACTACGTCGCCAAGAACGGCTTCGAGTCGGTCATCCTGGCGCTGTCGGGAGGCATCGACTCGGCGCTGACGGCCACCATCGCCGCGGACGCCATCGGCCCCTCGCGGGTCCACGTCGTGCTCATGCCGTCGCGCTACTCCTCCGACCACTCGCTGACCGACGCGGAAGAGCTGGTGCGCAGGCAGGGTGTCAGGTCGCGGATCGTGCCGATCGCGGAGATCGTCAACGCCTACGAGAAGGAGATCGACCTGTCCGGCCTGGCCGCCGAGAACATCCAGGCCAGAGTGCGCGGCATGATCCTCATGGGGCTGTCCAACGAGCACGGCCACCTGGTGCTGACGACGGGCAACAAGAGCGAGCTCGCGACGGGCTACTCCACGCTGTACGGCGACTCGGCGGGCGGCTTCGCCCCGATCAAGGACGTGCCGAAGACGATGGTGTGGGAGTTGTCCAGGTGGCGCAACGCCCACCGCGACCCCTTCTTCCTGATGGAGGCCGAGCGGCCGATCCCGGAGAACTCGATCACCAAGGAGCCCAGCGCCGAGCTGCGGCCCGGGCAGCGCGACACCGACTCGCTGCCGCCGTACGAGGTGCTTGACCGGCTGCTGGACGACTACGTGGAGAAGGACATGGGCTCGCGGGAGCTCATCGCGGCCGGGCACGATCCCGAGCTGGTGACGCGGGTGATCAGGCTGGTGGACGTGGCGGAGTACAAGCGCAGGCAGTATCCGCCCGGCCCCAAGATCACCCCCAAGAACTTCGGCCGTGACCGCCGCCTGCCGATCACCAACAGGTGGCGCGAGAGCACGACCTGAGCCCTCCCCCGGGATCCCGGGCCTGGCCGAGCCGTCACCTGGTGCACATGTCCGGGTGAGCCACCGCCGTGGCCCGGTCATCGCACGCCCACACGAAGTCGGGCGGAGGACTGGGCAAAAGCGTAACCGATGGGTTACGCTTTTCGGGTGGACGACGTTGCAGGGGCGATCGCCGACCCGGTGCGTCGCAGGATCATGGTGATGCTGCGCGACGGGCGGTTGTCCGCCGGGCAGATCGCCGAGCGGTTCGCGATCAGCAGACCGGCCGTGAGCCGGCACCTGCGCGTGCTCAGGGAGAGCGGCCTGGTGCGCGACGAGCTGGTCGGCAGGCGGCGCCTCTACGCGCTCGACCCGGGCAAGCTCGACGAACTGCTCGCCTGGCTCTCCCAGTTCGCCCGGCCCACCGGGTGGGAGCGTCGCTTCGACGCGCTGGAGACAGAGGTGTACAGGACCCGCCGCGAACGCCGCCCGACCGGCCCGGCGGACGACAGGACCGACGACAGGCCCCAGGACAGGCCCCAGGACAGGCCCCAGGACAGGCCCCAGGACAGGATCGACGGCAGACAGGAGCACACGGCATGAGTCCCATCCCCACAGGCAGGCTGTTCAGGACGGACGCCGGAACCGACCTCGTCCTCACCCGGACGTTCCGCGCCCCCGCCGATGACGTGTGGGCGAGCGTCACCGAGCCCGAGCGCACGGCCCGCTGGTTCGGCCCCTGGGAGGGCGAGGCCGGGCCCGGCCGCACGATCAAGGTGCGGATGGTGCACGAGGAGCAGCAGCCCTGGTACGAACTGCGCATCGAGGCCTGCGAGCCGCCGCACCGGCTGACCGTGTCGGCGCTCGACGAGTTCGGCGCCTGGCGGGTCGAGCTGCTGCTGTCGGAGTCCGCCGGGACGACGGAGCTGCGGTTCATCCAGCACCTGGACGACCCTGGCCTGGCCGGCGACGTCGGGCCCGGCTGGGAGTACTACCTCGACCTGCTCGCGGCCTCCCGCGACGGCTCACCCGCACCCGGCTTCGGCGACTACCACCCTGCCATGCAGGCGTACTATCGCGGCCTGTCCCCGGAGCCGGCGGCCGGCACGTAGCGGGCCGGAACTGTCGGTGGCGGATGGCACAGTGTGCCCGTGGCCCAATCGCTGAAAGAACGCATCAATCGTGCCTCCGTGCAGGTCCTGGCCGACGGGCTGGCCGCGGCCTGGGCGCCGTTCCCGCGTGACCGCTTCACCGGGCGGGCCCTGGCCGGGCTTGACGGGCTGGAGCTCAAAGACCGCGTCAGGCACGTCGCGGCGGCGCTGCACGACGCGCTGCCGATGCCCTATCCCCGGGCGGCCGAGATCGTGCGCGCGTGCGCGTCGCGGGTGCGGCTCGACATGTGGAGCGGCTGGCCGGCCACCGACCACACGTCCGCAGCGGGGCTCGATCATCTGGAGCCGGCGATGGCCACGCTGGCCACGCTGACGCCCCACGCGACGGGCGAGTTCGCCGTACGCCCTTTCCTGGAGCGCTACCGCGACGACGCGCTCCAGATCATGCGCGACTGGGCCGAGTCCCCCGACGAGCATCTGCGCCGCCTGGCCTGCGAGGGATCGAGACCCCGGCTGCCGTGGGCCGGGCGGGTGGCCTGGCTGATGACGCCGGGGCCGACCTTGCCCCTGCTCGACCGCCTGCGTGACGATCCGAGCGCATACGTGCGGCGCTCGGTCGCCAACCACGTCAACGACCTGGCCAAGGACCACCCCGAGGTGGCGCTGCGGCTGCTGGCTCGCTGGCGTTCCGACGGCGGCTCGCACGTGGAGAAGGTGGTGCGGCACGCGGCGCGCGGGCTCCTGCGCACGGGCCATCCCGAGGCGCTCGCGCTCATGGGCGTCACCCCGGGCAGCGGCACGGTCGACGCGCTGGCCCTGGAGGCCGGCACCGTGCCCATCGGCGGGAAACTGTCCTTCACCGTCACGGTCACGGCCGGCGCTCCGGGGCCGATGTTGCTGAAATACGCGATCCGCCGGCCTGGCTCGCGCCGCGTGTTCCACCTGGGCCAGCGGGCGGCCGACGGGTCCGGCGCGGTGTTCACCGTCCGCAAGAGCCATTCCTTCCGCCCGGTCACCACCCGTGACGAGCCGCCGGGCGGAAGGGAGCTCGACGTGATCGTCAACGGCAGGGTCGCCGCGACGGCCGGCTTCACCCTCGTCGATCCCGCACCCGAGCCGGCCCCTGCCACCGGCCCGCCCCCGCGTTGAGACCAGGACCGGGCGGAGGGCCGGTGGGGCGGGACGCGATCACCTGAATTCCAGCGAGGTGGCCTTGTTGTCGTACGACGGGTTGCCGGAATTATTCGTGAGGTCCTTGTCGGACGACCCGGGCTTCGCCAGGTAATACTGGCCCACGAAATATTCGAGATCGTGGAGCATGACAATATATCCGGTGTTGTTCTTCATCGAGCTCGCGCCGTTGTTCACCGACCGGCTGGTGCCGACCCAGTAGTTCTTCCTCAAGGACACGTCACTGCCGTTGATACAGAAATAGCCGCCTTTGTAGTCGTCGTGCTCGTAAAGACAGAAGGACCCGGCCTCCGCGGCGGCCCTGGCGTCGGCGTACGACGGCGAGATGCCCGACACTCCGGTGACGACGCCCATCACGAGCAAAGTACGAATGACAGCCTTCTTCACGGATTTCTCCCCCTTGTTTCGGCGCCGGGTTGCGACAGTTCAAGCGTGGGATGCCCGCCCATCGGCAGGCAAGGCCGGACATCCCTCGATTAAGGACACGCCTCGGCGCCGGTCTTCAAGCGCTCTGAAGGTGCAGAAAAATGAGCGGCCAAGGCGGGCGGCTTCCAGGTAGGTTGCCCCGGTCAGTACGACTGGCGCTCCCCCGTCAGTACGACCCGCACGACCGTCCGTCCACCGCACCGATCTGGAGGCGCACCTACCGTGACACTCGACGTCGACCTGCTGACCACCGAGATCGGTGTCATCTGGCGCCTCGACGGCCACGGCCGTCTGCCCGGGCCGGAAGACCTGGTGATGGGTGTGGCGGCCGACGGCATGACCGCGGCGGTGGCACACGACGTGCCCGGCGCGCTCGCCGCCCGGCTGCTCGACCTGGTCGCCCGCGGCGTCCCTTCACCCCCAGGTCAGCCGCCGGAGGTGCTGGAGCAGTGCCGCGCGCTCCTCGGGGAGACGACGGTGTCCGGCGGGCCGTGCTACGTGATCCCGCCGCCACCGCTGCCCTTCGACGCTCCCCCGGCCACGGTGCTCCGGTCGGACGACCGGGCGCACGCTGAGCGCGTACGCCGCCTGCGGCCTTCGAGCTGGGCCCGCGACGAGTGGGACGACCTCCTCGACGGCCGCGACGGCGCGCCCTGGGCGATGGTCGTGGCGGACGACCAGGTGGCCGCCGTCTGCCACACCGCGCGCCTGACACCGGCCGGCGCCGAGGCCGGGGTGTGGACGGCACCCGCGTTCCGTGGTCGCGGCCTCGCCGCGACCACCACCGCCGCCTGGGCCGGCCTCCTGCCGGGCACCCGCCTGTTCTACAGCACGAGCGCGGACAACCACTCCTCGCAGCGGGTGGCGGCGCGGCTGGGGCTCCGTTCCATCGGCTGGTTGTGGAAGCTCACGCGCTGACGCGGCCCGCGCACGTCCGGCCCGCCCGGTTCCGGCCTCGCCGGCCGGCCCCGTCTCCCCCGCACGCGACACCCCGCCGTCTCCTCGTCGCGGAGTCAGCGGCATCAGCTCACGCACTCGCCATCGGCGCGTACCTGGCTCAGCCCCGCCGTGCAGGACCTCCCGGTCCCAGCGGGACCTCGCCCCGATCATCACCGCACCCGGCAGCATCGGCTCCTTCACGTTGTTGCCCTAGGGCACTGGGACGGTAAGGCGTCACGTCGATGTGAAGGTCAAGGGAACACATGCGGGTCGGAGCCCCTTGCCGCGCCGGGGCGATCACAAGTCGCGGTCACGAGCCGTGCACGCCGGAGACCCGCGTCGCGCGGTTCCCTGGTGGCAGGCGGGTCTCGATGCCGTCGAGGATGAGGTCGAGCCCGAGCAGGAACTGCGTCTCGAAGTCGCCGTTGTCCACCTGGGCGTGCCTGGCGAGCTCGTCGGCGTGGTCGTCGAGGTGCCGGGTGACCTTGCCGCGGATCTCGGCGTCGGCTTCGGGCGTGCGTACGGTGTCCCACCAGGTGTTCTCCGACGCGACGAAGCCGTTGACGTACGAGCTGAGCGTGCCGACGGCGGCGACGAGCGTGGCGCCGCTCAGCCCCGCACCGGCCAGCGCGGAGTAGAACGCGCGGGAGCGGGCCACCGCGTTCGGACCGAGCAGGGGGCGCGTGGCGGTGAGCGCGGGCACCCAGGGGTGGCGGCGCATCACCTGCCTGCTCTGGGTGAGCCGGCGCACCAGGAGCTCTCGCCACGGGCCGGCCTCCGCGGGCTCGATCTCGCCGATCACCTCGTCGAGGGCCAGGTCGAGGACGTCCTCCTTGCTCCTGACGTACTCGTAGAGCGACATCGTCCCCGCCCGCAGGCGTGCGGCCAGCGCCCGCATCGAGAACCCGGCCACGCCCTCGGCGTCGAGCAGCGCGACAGCGGCCGTGACGATGCGCTCGCGGGTCAGGCGCGGCCGGCGCGGCCGGTCGTCGTCGCGGAACCAGATGGACTCCGGCACTGCTCCCGCTTCCTTTCCGTGCACTGTACGGAAAACCGTACGGCTAGCTTAGGCCGCCCGGATCAGAGGAGGAGAATCCATGACAGAGCAGCGGTGGCAGCACGACTACGCGATGCTGGCGTTGCGGGTGAACCGGCTGCTGGGCGGCGGCATGCTCATCTACTCGGGCCCGCAGGAGTTGAAGGCGACGGCGGAGGCCGAGCCGCCAGCAGACCCGGGTGAGCTGGCAGGGGAGGCGGATCGGCTGCTGGAGTCCGCCCCGTCGGCATACCTGGCCGCGCAGGTGCGTGCGCTGCGGGCCGTCGCCCGGCGGCTGGACGGCGAGCGGCTGCCGCTGGCCGAGTACGCGCGCGAGTGCCTGGGCCTGGAGGCCCGGCGGCTGCCCGAGGAGGTGTTCGAGCAGGCGCACGCGGAGCTGGACGCGGCCCTTCCGAGGAGGGGTGGTTCGCTGGCCGACCGGATGCGGGCGTGGCAGGCGGCCCACACTCTGGAGCCGATCGAGCGGCTGCCGGAGCTGGCGGCCAGGGCGGTGGCCGAGACGCGGGCGCGGACGAACGCGATCGTCCCGCTGCCGGAGGAACGTGTGGAGGTGCGGCTCGTGGAGGGGGTGGCCTTCCACGCGGCCGGCGACTACGAGGGCGGGCGGAAGTCCACGATCCACATCAACAAGGCGATCCCGTTCAACCTCGCCGACCTGCTGTACGTCATCGCGCACGAGGGCCATCCCGGGCACATCGCCGAGTCGATGCTCAAGGAGGACCTGGACGACCAGCGCGTACGGTTCATGTTGTCGCCGTCGTTCGCGCTCAGCGAAGGGCTCGGCCTGCTGGCCGAGGAGCTCGTCTTCCCCGGCGGCGAGGCGCGGGCCTGGCTGGACGAGCACATTCTGCCCGAGGCGGGCGTCCGGCCCGACGGGAGCGACCTGGCCGCGATCCACCACGCGAAGAACGTGTTGTGGGGCGTCTGGGGCAACGCCGTCTTCATGGCGGAGGAGGGCAGGAGCGAGGCGGTGCTGGCCGCGTACCTGGGCCGGTGGGCGTTGTACAGCGAGAGCGAGGTGGCGCTGGCCATGGGGTTGATCAAGCCGTCGCCGACAAGCCCGTACCTGCTGGGATATTTCCATGGATGGGAGCTGCTGCGGCCCTGGGCGACCACCTCCGACCGGGTCCGCCGCCTGCTCACCGAGCAGCTACTTCCCGCCGACCTCGCCCTCTGACGCGCGCCGCGCGATCAGCGCCTCGACGCCGTCGAGCAGCAGTTCGAGGCCGAAGCGGAAGTCGTCGTCGTCGGCCCACCCTTCGGCCCCGCGCAGCGCGCCCCCGCGCACGGCGGCCGACAGGGCCGGATAGGTCCGGGGGTCGAGCAGCCCGGCAAGGACCTCGCCGTAGGCGTCGGCCCCGTCGATGCCCGTGTCCTCGAACTGCGCATCTCCCCCGCCGGCGGTGGTGACGAGCGCCACGTCGGTCAGCGCGTAACCGGCCAGGGAACTGGCCACGTTGATCTTCTCGCCCTCGTCCAGCCCCATGCCGTCCAGCGCGGCCAGCAGGCGGTCGAGCCAGAGCAGCCGCCGCGGCCCCAGAGGCGGAGTGAGCCGCGCGATCGGCAGCAGCCACCGGTGCTCGAGCAGGATGTCGCGCTGGGCTCGGGCCCAGAGCGCGAGGTAGTCGCGCCAGGGCCGGCCGGCGGGCTCGGGCGGCTCCGGCACGACGAAGTCGGCCATGGCGGTGAGCAGTTCCTCCTTGCTCCCGACGTAGCGGTAGAGCGCGGTCGCCGCCACCCCGACCCGCGAGGCCACACTGGCCATCGAGACCCCGGGCAGCCCTTCGGCGTCGGCGATCTCGATGGCGGCCGAAGCGATCGCGGGAAGGTCGATCCGCGGCCTCGGCCCGCGGCGCGGGACAGGCTCGCGCCCCCACATCCGCTCCACGACGGGTGGCAACGACCGCTCCTGCGTCATCCGGCTTCCTCCTTGACTCACTCCTAGGATTCTGCATTACGGTAAAACTATGAACGTCATACACAGTACGCCATTCACAGAAGCTGTTCACGTCCGGGGACTGACCAAGTCCTTCGGCGGCACGCGGGTGCTCGCAGGGATCGACCTGACCGTGCCCACCGGCTCCCTGCTGGCCCTGCTCGGCCCCAACGGCTCCGGCAAGACCACCACCGTGCGCATCCTGACCACCCTGCTCGCGCCGGACGCCGGAACCGCCACCGTGGGCGGCCACGACGTCACCCGGGAGGGCGCCGCGGTGCGCCGTGTGATCGGGCTGACCGCCCAGCAGGCCACGGTGGACGGCCTGCTGACCGGCAAGGAGAACCTCGAGCTGTTCGCCGGCCTCTACCACCTCGGCAGGAGACAGGCCCGCCGGCGGGCGGCCGAACTGCTCGAACGTTTCGACCTGACCGCCGCCGCCGACCGCCTGGCCTCCACCTATTCCGGCGGGATGCGCCGCCGCCTCGACCTGGCCGCGAGCATGATCTCCAACCCTGGGATCCTCTTCCTCGACGAGCCCACCACCGGGCTCGACCCGCGCAGCCGGGCCGAGTTGTGGTCGGTGATCCGCGAGCTGCTCGCCTCCGGCACCACCATCCTGCTGACCACCCAGTACCTCGACGAGGCCGACCACCTCGCCGACCGCGTCGTGGTGATCGACGGCGGACGGGTCGTGGCCGACGACACCCCCGCCGTGCTCAAGCGCCAGGTCGGCTCGGAACGGCTGGTGCTGCGCCTGTCGCGGGCCGGGGACGTACCCCGCGCCGGCGTCGCGCTCCCCGAGGCCCACCTCGACCCCGGCACCCGCGAGGTGACCGTGACCGTACGGGACTTCCGGCACCTGCGCGAGACGCTCGACCTGCTCGACCGTGCCGGGATCGAGGTCGAGCACGTGGCGCTGCGCACCCCCACCATGGACGACGTCTTCTTCGAGCTCACGGCGGCCGCGGCATGAGCGCCCTCGTCACCTCGGCCGGCGACCTGCGCCGCCTCGTCGTCCGGGATTTGCGCCGCGAACTGCGCCTCCTCGACGGCCTCATCGTGAACACGGCGCTGCCCGTGATCATCATGCTGCTCTTCGTGTACGTGTTCGGCGGCGCGATCACCACCGGCTCCAGCGGCCTGTCCTACATCGACTTCGTCGTGCCCGCCGTGCTGCTCATGTCCGGCGGGTACGGAGCCGCCCTGTCGGCCGTGAACATCTCCGAAGACCTGACCGGAGGCATGATCGACCGTTTCCGCACCCTGCCCATCAGCGGCTGGGTGGTGCCCGCCGGGCACGTCGTGGCCTCGGTGGTGCGCAACGTGGCATCGTCGGCCATCGCCCTGCTCGCCGCGATCGTCCTCGGGTTCCGCCCCGAGGCCACCCTCGCCGGCTGGGCTCTGGTGCTGGCGCTGGTCGCGGGATACGTCCTGGCGATGTCCGCCCTGGCGGTCGTGTGGGGGCTGCTGGTCAAGACGACCCAGGCGGCGGGGGCCTTCAGCTTCGCGGTGCTCTTCCTGCCGTACGTCTCGGACGGGATCGTCCCGGCGGAGACGATGCCGGGGGTGCTGCGTGACTTCGCCTACAACCAGCCGGCCACGCCGATCATCGAGACGCTGCGGGCCCTGCTCCTGGACCGGCCCGTGGGCTCGTCGGGGGCGGTGGCGGCGGCGTGGCTGGCCGGTGCGGTGGTGGTCAGCGTACCGGTGGCGGCCCTGCTCTTCCGCCGCAGGACCGCCGCCTAGCCACGCCCGCGAGACGCACGGTCCCGGCCCAGGGACGCACCGCCCGGGCGGTCAGGGGCGCGCCGCGATCCCCGCCAGGACCACGTCGACGACCCGTTCGGGCAGGCCGGGGTCGAGCTCACCCTCGGGCCCCCACTTCGTGTGCCAGAGCATCGTTCCCGTGAGCAACGCCATGCCCATGTCGATGTCCAGGCCGGGGTCGAGCTCACCGGAGGCGATGCCGCGCTCGATCACCGCGCGCATCGCCTCCCTGCGGGGCGTGATGGCCCGCTTGACGAACCGCTCCATCAGGCGCGGATAACGATCGGCCTCGTTCATCGCGATGTTCATCACGCAGCGGCTGCGGGGCTGGGCGGATTCGGCGCGCATGGCGCCGAGCAGGCTGATCAGGTCATCGCGTACGGAGGTGCCGCCGAGCTCCGGCAGCGGCGCCTTGAGCGTGGCCAGGGCGTCGACGACCAGATCTTCCTTGTTGGACCAGCGCCGGTAGATCGTCGTCTTGCCGACGCCCGCCCTGGACGCGATCGCCTCGATGGACAGCTCGGACACACCCATGCCTTCGCCGAGCAGGTCGAGGGTCGCCTCGATGATCGCCTTCTCGGCCTTCTCGCTGCGCGGACGGCCCGCGGGGCGGGCAACCGCTGGTTCCTGGATCGTCATCGCGGCCTCACACTGTAGCGGGTTCCCTCTGTTCCGTGTGAAGTACGGGGCGGGGCTTGCCGGGCATCCACCGTGCCACGACCACGACGCCGAGCAGGGCCACCACCGCCGACACCATGGCGGTGACGTGCATGCCCTCGACGAACGCGGCGTACGCCGGCTGGATCAGCGCCTGCCCCTGCTCGCCCATGGACTGGGCGACGGTCATCGTCCCCATGATCGACTCTCCGGCGGCGTGCTGGGCGTCGGCGGGCAGCGCGGCGAGCACCGGCGCCATCTCGCCCCGGTAGCTGGACGACAACACCGAGCCGAGCACCGCCACGCCGAGCGCCCCGGCCAGCTGTCGGACGGTGTTGCTCATCGCGGACCCCACACCGGCCTTCTCCCTGGGCAGCGACTCCATGATGGCGGTGGTCGCGGGCGGCATGATGTTGGCCATCGCCGCACCCTGCACGAAGAAGACGATCTCGATCAGCAGGACCGGCGTGTTCTGGTCCATCAGAGCGTAGCTGCCGAGCGCCAGGGTCACCACGATCAAGCTCACCGTGGCCGACAGCTTGGCGCCGAACCGCTGGTTCACCCGCTGGCTGAGCGGCGCGAAGATGAGCTGCGCCGCGGCGAACGGGATCATCAGCGCCCCCGCCTGCACCGGCGTGAAACCCAGCACGATCTGCAGGTAGAAGGTCAGGAAGAACATCCCGCCCATCATCGCGAAGAAGACGATGCCCATCATCCCGATGGCCGAGCTGAAGCGCACGTTGGCGAAGTTGCGGACGTCGAAGACCGGGTGATCGATGCGCCGTTCCCACCACACGAACACCCCCAGCACCGCCAGGCCGAACACCGTCGGCACCAGCACCTCGGCGCTGAACACGGTGGCCAGCGCGCCGCCGCGGATGATGCCGTACACGATGGCCACCAGACCGACGATCGACAACGCCACACCCAGCGGGTCGAGCCTGGACGGCTTCGGGTCACGCGACTCGGGCACGACCGTGGAGATCAGGACCAGGCTGACCAGCACGATGGGCACGTTGATCAAGAACACCGAGCCCCACCAGAAGTGCTCGATCAGCAGGCCGCCCGTGATCGGGCCGATCGCCACCGCGAGGCCGACGCCTCCGGCCCACACCCCGATGGCCTTGCCGCGCTCACCGGGCGGGAAGACGTTGGAGATGATGGCCAGCGTGGCCGGCATGATCGCCGCGCCGCCGATGCCCATCGCCGCCCGCGCCAGGATCAACTGCGTCGGATCCTGGGCGTAGGCGCTGGCCAGTGAGGCCAGCCCGAACAACACCATGCCGATGAACAGCATGCGCTTACGCCCTGTTCGGTCACCGATCACGCCGAACGTGAACAACAACCCGGCGAACACCAGCGTGTAGGAGTTGATCGCCCATTCGAGCTCGCTCTGCGTCGCCCCCAAGCCCACCGTCTCGTCGGCGATGGTCTTCATCGCGACGTTGAGAATCGTGTTGTCCAGCACGACGGCCAGCAAGCTGAACACCAGCACACCGAGGATCGCCCATCGGCGTGGATGTCCCGTCTTCGGGTCCATGACAAGATCCTTAATTCCGATACGTCTAAGTTTCGCAACGTCACCGTAGCGCAATGCATTCCGATACGCAACGGGCCCGTTTCGTAAATAGGACGTGAACGGCGTGAACGTCCGGAAACACGGCAGCCACCCGTCCCTCGGCACGTCCCACCGACCGAACGCGACCGCGCCGGTCGTGATCAACTCAAGGGGAGTACGCGATCAGTTCCGTACCTGGCCCACCTGCGCCATCACCCGCAGGCCCTTGACCACCTGTTCGGCGTCCAGGGCCTGAGCTCACGGTTCCTCCACCGCGAGCGTCCAGGACCTGGGCTCACGGTTCCTCCACCCCGAAGGAGCCGCGTTCGTCCACCGCGAAGGAGCCGCGTTTCTCCGGTGCCTGGACGCCCGCCTCCTCTCGCACGCCGCGCGTCCCCTCCACCGGCACCACGGCTGCGTGCGCCACCGATGCGGTCGGCACCGTCTGCGCCGGGATGGTCTGCGCCGGCACGGCAGCGACCGGCACCTCCACACCCGGCACCTTCGCTTCCGGGACCTCCGCAACCGGCACGTCCATGCCCGGCACCGTCACACCCGGCACCTCCGCAACCAGCAGGGCGGAGGGGTCGTCCGGCGGCGGAGCGGGGCGGGCCGG